>CALBWK010000165.1 GCA_937969415.1 uncultured Saprospiraceae bacterium
TGCAAGGACCTAATGGCCAGGCAGTTACCACATTATCAAAGGCTGCGGGTAGGGATTCTTCACGTTCGACTCACTATGTTCGCTCAGTATAGGCCTTCAAGAAGTTAGAAAGTAGCAGAGCGAACAAAATCAGTTCTCCTCATTATATAGGGCCCTTAGCACTCTAGAGGGTTGGAGTGAGCCGAGCTCATAGACCTTCATATAATGGTAATTAGAACTACCTTGTCTACTATATCTGATACCACAGACACCTATATGAAAATCATAAGTTGGAACTGTAATATGGCTTTCAGGAAGAAGTATGCGCCGATTATTGCAGCTTCTCCAGATGTATTAATTCTGCAGGAGTGTGAGCATAGAGCCAAGCTAGATATTGCTCTCACAGATACCGACTACAGAGAAATTATCTGGTATGGAGAAAACCCACACAAAGGCATAGCAGCGATTACCTTCAATAACTGGACTATCGAGTCACTAGATATGCACGACCCTGAGTACCAATATATACTGCCCTTAAGGCTAAGTAATGGGGTCGAGCATTATAATCTATTCGTCATCTGGGCAATGCCACATAAAACAGAAAGAAGCAAGGACTATGTCGGGCAGATCTTTGGAGCTATCCATTATTATGCAGAACTACTAGATGGGCCCTCTATCTTGATTGGAGATTTTAACAGCAATGCGATCTTTGACAAGAAGCGGAAAAAGAACAATCACCAGTCGGTGGTCAAGTTCCTAGAAGAAAAACAGATAAGCAGTATCTACCACCTCAAAGGCGATTATGCCCACGGCGAAGAGCCCGATCCTACCCTATATCTGCTGAAGAAACTTCACAAACCCTATCATATGGACTACTGCTTTGCGAGCGCTGGCCTCATCTCTGAGAGTACCACCATCACCATAGGCCATCCTCAAGAGTGGCTTAGTCTAAGTGACCATATGCCAGTGATTATTAACAACTTGGGGTAGCGGCTGAGAGGATGCCTCATCTAGACGGCTCGATAATGAACCTACACCACTTGTCACCGTTAACTCCCTATGCATCTAGACTTCAAACAGATACTAGCCTTAGAGAAATACTATAGAATCAATCTTATCAATCAGTCGACTGGCCTCAAAAGTGTCCACTTGATCGGCACACAGAATGAGGTAGGAGATACCAATCTAGCCATCTTCAATTCTGTCACCCATATTGGCGCCAATCCACCTTGCCTAGGCATTCTAATAAGACCTCTATCCATAAGAAGAGATACCTACAATAACATCCTAGCCACAAAGTATTTTACGATTAATCAAGTACCCCACGACTTAGTTTCTGAAGCCCATCATACTTCGGCCAAGTATCCTTCTGAGATTTCGGAGTTTGATAAAACGAAATTTACACCTACGTATGTCGATGACTTTCCTGCCCCCTTTGTTGGAGAGAGTGCTATCAAAATTGGTCTTTCGTTTCAAGAAGAGCACGCCATAAAGATTAATGGAACCCGACTCCTCGTAGGTCAGATAGAAAGGCTAATACTACCTGATGAAGCTATCGAAAGCACTGGACATATCGATCACGAAAAAATAAAAACTGTTGCTGTATCAGGACTGGATACTTACTACACCGGCAAGAAGTTGAGTCGTGAAGACTATGCAAGACCCAAGATGTAATATTATTTGACTTATCATTCATTCCTAAAAACAAAAAAAGGTGCTTACCCAACAGCAAGCACCCTTAAGGCTAATTAAGTCTCTACTAGAGATTTTTAGCTCTTTCGACTAATTCTATAAACTCGTTCTTATACCCATAAGGATCAAAGGACTTGGAACCGTTAGCCCAGTTAAGGATCTTATCGTAATCGACATCACCTTTGTATTCAGAGTCGCGCAACAATAAACCAAAAGAAGCCACAGACGCAGCAAACCGATGACTCGGCGTCGCTTGACTGAAGGACTTGCCTTCATCAAAAACTTCAAGATTGAGCGCTTCACTGACATCCGCATCTGGATGCTTGTATCTAAAGTCTATGCTAAAAGCTGGCTGAGATCTATCAGAATTATTAACTGGAATAATTTCGTAGAAAGCAGTTATAGATTGCCCAGCACCTACTTCTCCAGCATCCTTCTTATCATCTTCAAATTCTTCATTGGCCAAGACTCTGTTTTCGTATCCGATCAATCTATATTCCTTGACCAGTTCTCTTTTGAATTCTACTTGCACCTTGACATCTTTTGCTACAGTAAAAAACTTGTTGTATTCATTGATAAAGACCTTATCAAGTTGCTCATCGTTATCCAAAAATTCAAAGTTGCCGTTTCCATTGTTGGCTATTTGCTCTAGAGTCCCTTCATTAAAATTGGTACCTACGCCAAGTATCGTTAAAAATATACCCAGCTCTCTTTTCTCTTCTATGAGTTCTACTAGAGATTGCTCAGAAGTATTGCCCACATTAAAATAGCCATCCGACGCCACGATCACTCTATTGTTTCCGCCCTCTACATAATTGGCTTGAGCAATGTCGTAAGCAGCTATAATACCACCTTCTCCATTAGTACTGCCACCAGAGCTGAGATTACGGATAGCCTCCTTGATCTTTTCCTTTTCGGCACCTGATGTAGACTCCAATACTAGACCTGCGCTGCCTGCATAGGTCGCAATGGCCACTCTATCGATGTCTCGCAGTTGGTCTACATATTTTATAAAGCCTCTCTTAAGCATCGGCAATCGATCAAGTCTATTCATACTTCCCGACACATCTATTAGAAAGACGATGTTGGAAGCTGGATAATTTTGTCTCTGTACAGATTTCCCTTGGATGCCGATTCGGACCAGCTGGTGCTCAGGATTCCACGGGCAAGTAGATACTTCACCATTTAGAGCTATCGGCAAGTTGTTTTCTGCATCGGGATAGTCATAGTTGAAGTAATTGATCAGTTCTTCAGTTCGTATAAAACCATCAGCTGGTATCTGCCCCATATTCAGATGCTGTCTAAGATTGGTATACGCTGCTCCATCGGCATCTACAGAAAAAGTAGAAGTCGACTCATCTTCAACCTTAACAAAGGGATTCTCAACTATGATATCCCCAACTGTCGTGGCTTCTGTTCCGGAGACTACAGATGAATTATCATTTTCCAAACCAAAGGCTCCATCTTCCAATCCTCTATTTCCAAATCCTGAGTCACCATCATCAGAACAGGCTACAAAAGCAAATAATCCGATAATGAGAAGGTACCTAAATTGCATTTCTATAATTTTTTAGATGTGTAGATAATAAACGTAACATCTAAATAGACAGCAAGATGATAGAGGCCGTTGGTGAAATAGGCAAGAAAATTTTATGCAGTAGACATTCACATCAAATTATGGGCTCTTTCGAATTACTCAATAGCTGTTGCCCATTGCAGATAAACCAAAAGCCACCCTGTAAAAAGGGCAGCTTTTAAGTTCCTTATAAATTTTTAAACACTACACATAGTTCACGTGCTTATATCGTATGGATACTAAACCTGAGTAGATTAGCGCTTTAGAATTTTCCATTCTGATTCTTCCATTGAGACTGTGGAGCAATCGTCTCGATGACATCCCAGTGTTCAACAATCTGTCCATTTTCGAGTCGGAATAGATCATAAAACGAAGTTGACTCCCCTTTGCCAAATTTGCCTTCACTCATCGCAAGGACAAAGTTTTCTTCACCCAACACCTTATGCAACTTGGTGTATTCCATTACGAGTCCATTCTCAGCAAAGTACTTCATAACTCGTAAAGTCTATTGAGTGCTTTCCTCTACCTTTGTCGAAAAAAATAATGGCAAAAAAATCTATGATGTGGTAATCAGTAGAAGAGTGATCAATATGCTCCTTATTCTGAACATCCTCATAGCGAATAAGGTCAAAATAAGACTTGGGATTAATGGAGTTGGCAAATGAAATCCTCTTCACTTTCTAAAAACGGTCTTATGTTTTGAAAAATGTTACTCTGATCTTAGCCTATAAACTCTAAGTGCAGTTCATTATACTACAAGCATCAAATATATATTCTCCTGAGCTACCATTAAAATAACACTGCCATAATTGTATATTTAGTTCAATAACATTCACTACTACACCTATGAAAGAGTTTCTCCTAATTTTATGTCTACTCCTGACAGTGACCTTCCTACCCGCTCAGAGCGCCATCTACTCGAGTGCCTCAGCGCATCACCCTATTGTCGCTCAAGATGGAATGGTAGCGACGCAGCACCATCTAGCTACAGATGTAGGTGTCGCTATCCTAGAGGCTGGTGGTAATGCCATAGATGCAGCTGTTGGTGTTGGCTTTGCGCTGGCTGTCGTATTGCCCCGAGCAGGGAACTTGGGTGGCGGAGGATTTATGTTGGTCCACGAAGCGGCATCCTCCACAACGACTGCCATAAACTACAGAGAGAAGGCGCCTGCAGCGGCACATCGCAATATGTATCTAGATGCCAAAGGAGAAGTCGACAGCCAAAGTTTTAATTCTAGCTACCTCTCCGTAGGAGTACCTGGGACTGTAGCTGGACTCTTACACGCCTTAGACAAATATGGCACTATGACTGTCGATCAAGTCATCGCACCCGCCATTCTACTCGCAGAGAATGGGTTTGCCATCACACACGACCTTGCCTCTCTCCTGAGCAAATACAAAGAACGTCTAAGCCAAACACCAGCTTCCTCAGCGCTCTTCTATCCTAATGGCACTGCACCAGAAGTGCACGATGTCTTGGTTCAAAAAGATCTCGCGTGGAGTCTGAAACAAATTGCAAAACGTGGCCACAAGGGATTCTATGAAGGCCCTCTAGCTAAGAAACTTGCAGCCGACATGAAAGCCAATGGTGGCATCATCACCAGAAAAGATTTAAAAAAATATAGGGTCTCTGAAACACCTGTTGTATCTGGCAACTATCGTGGATATGAGATTGCATCAATGCCGCCCCCTAGCTCTGGAGGTGTCCACTTAATCCAGATCCTTAATATCCTAGAAGCCTATGACATTCATTCCACTGGGCATAACAGCGCAGAAACTATTCATTTGATGGTGGAGGCTATGCGCAGAGCCTACGCGGACAGAAGTGAGCACCTTGGAGATCCTGCATTTTGGGATGTGCCTGTCGAAGGTCTTACGTCCAAGGACTATGCAGCAGCGCTTGGCACATCAATCGACCTAGCTAAGGCAAGCCTCTCCGACGATATCAAACCTGGTCAGCCGGGCGATTATGAAAGTGAAGAGACCACTCACTTCTCCGTCGTCGATAAATGGGGTAATGCGGTGAGCAATACCTATACATTGAATTTTAGTTTCGGCACAGGGCTCGTTGCAGCCGGTACAGGCATCTTGCTTAATAATGAGATGGGCGACTTTTCTGCTAAGCCAGGCGTCGCCAACGCTTACGGACTCATCGGTGGAGAAGCCAATGCCGTCCAAGCTGGCAAGCAACCGCTCAGCTCAATGACACCGACTATTGTACTCAAAGATGGCCAGCCTATCTTGGTTACTGGGAGTCCCGGAGGCAGTAGAATTATCACAACCGTCCTTCAGATCATTATGAATGTCATCGATCACGAAATGAATATAGCAGAAGCCTCGCACGCTTCTCGCATCCATCATCAGTGGTACCCTGATAAGTTGTATCACGAAAAGTATTTCAATGTAGATACTAAAAAACTACTAATGGAAAAAGGCCATCAACTCGAGCAGCGGGCAGCTATGGGCAGTACGCAGTCCATACATTTGAGTAAAGGATTATTGTTTGGGGCATCTGATCCAAGGCGGCCAGATGCTTCTACGAGAGGGTTGTAAATCTAAACAAGCTTCTCGTGAGGATGAATGAATGATACCCTACTGCTTCAAGAGGCAGAAAGTTACTAATTAGTTTTGTGTAAAAAATTTAGTACCAAGTACTGGAAGATATAACTTGCTTACTACAAACTATCCAACTGATTCTTCATCTTATCTGTGCTCATCGTAATAAAGAATCCGACAAAGAAAAAACTATCATCATTGGGTCGTATAAGTTCTGAGGCATAACGTCCAGTCGCATCGGGTGCATCTGCATATCTATAGCCAAATTCATTTCTAAATCTTGGCAGGTTAGATACGGAAGCAAAAAGTATTTTCTGCTGGCTGATAAGATAGGCCCAACTCACACTTACATTATGAAATAAACCAGATCGCTCAGTCATAAAGGCGGGGGTATGTGGGTCATCATAAGGGCGGCCACTTGTCATCGCATAGGTGACACCCAATTGCGATTTTAGATTTTCAAACCAACGCTTGGTAACGACAGATAGGTTATGTGTGGTTGAAAATGCTGGCGTGGCAAAAGTCGGAAAGTCTCTATGTTGTCTTTCATTATTGAGCCAACTGTAGCTGACCCAAAAATCCATATACTTGATTAACTTACTTGAACGCCAAAAAGCATCGAAACCATAAGCGCGGCCTGAACCTTGATTGGCTACATCCTGAAAAGTAAAATCTCTCTCCTCGAAGGTGACCAAATCTAGGTAATCCTTGTAGTAGCCTTCTAATCTAATGATGCTCTTTTCATCCTTATAATTATAATTGAGTAAGTAATGTCGAGACTTCTCATTGAGCACTGTGATACCTCTTGTAAATTCTGGATTGACCTCTTGATTATACTGTCCATATGCGGCACTCATCTGTGAGTTCTTGCCCAGCTTGTAAGCCAAGGTTAGTCGTGGGTCTATTTCATTAGTGCCCATTAAGGAATTATGCTCATAGCGTAGGCCTAGATTAAATGCTAAGTTCTTATTGATGAAATAATCTAAAGAGCCAAAGACACCTGGGATCATTCTGTCCGTTGCTCGTTCATCTAAGATCGTCGTACCTAATGCAGTCCTATTGCCATCAGAGATGCTGATCAAATCTACACCATAATCAAAAATGAGAAAATCACTAAAGACGGTTTTGAGGTTGGCTTTGAGATGGAGACCATCAAGATCAGTATCTAAATCAAACTCATCGAACTTAGACCTGTCTCGATTAATACCGTATGCCGCACCCAACTTGTAAGAGGTTTTCTCTGTTAAAAATGAAGTGTAAGTAGAATTGATATATCCATTTATATTATTGAGATCAAAAGTGCCTGGCAGCCCTGTATTCAAGTCATTGACATTGATATTAAATAAGCTCATATCACCAGCAATATAGGTCTTCAACAAGCCATCTCCGAGCTTGTATCTATGGACCAGCTCTCCACTAAAGCCCCTAAAAGGCGTATTGAAATCTAATCTTGTAGGCGCTAACCAATAGTAAGGCGTCAAATCTATGTAGGAGGCACTAAAACTGATTGAAGATTTTTCTTTCTTTTTGGTATGTCCAAGGGCTAGGCCTACAGTCATCAAAGATATATTGGTCTCGGTCTGATTGGGTTCATCTATTGTGTTCATATCAAGCACACCTGACAGCGCTTGGCCAAACTCCGCATCATAGCCTCCTGTACTAAAACTGACACCTTTAAATAAAAATGGAGAGAATCGACCTCGACTCGGCGTACCTTGGATCGTCCGCGTGTACGGAGAAAACACCCGCATTCCATCAATAAATATCTGCGTCTCAGAAGCATCTCCACCTCTTACAAAGAGTCGCCCATCATCAGGATTAGACTGCGTACCTGGTAGAGACTGTATAGCTGCCATAACATCACCCATAGAGCCTGCTGTTGTCACCATATCCAAAGGCTTAAGTACAGCTAATTTGGAATTATCTCCTGCCTTAAAGGTACTGGCGCTGATCTCTACAGCATCAAGTGTAGATGCAGATTCTCTAAGTTTTATCGTTAAACCTGACATCTCCCCAATATCAGCAGTCATTGTCTTAGACTCATAACCGAGGTAGGAAACAGAAATGGTCTGCTCTCCCGTCAAGGAGGTCGTAAATGAAAAATATCCCGACTCGTCGCTCACGGATCCATCATAACTACCTTCTATAAATATATTGGCACCAATGATAGGCAGTCCAGGCTTCTCGATGACCTGACCAGACACAGTTGTCTGTGCATCTAATACTTGAAGGATTAACACAAAGGCGATAGTAATAATTGATCTAAACATGGTTTCTTGTTTTGTATCTCAAAGATGCATCCTAACAGCTCTTATATAAAAGGAGAATGGACCAATTGTAGAATTCTTGGGATGAACTGATATCTACTTAATATATACCACAAGGTAAGTTTATTAGACTTTGTATACTGAGCTCAATATTTTGCCTTTAAGAAGGATTATTTGTGCTCTTTCTCTTTGACAAAAAACATTTCTATTTCTCCTCTATTCTTGATTTTAATACTGCCTCTTTCTGAGAACTCAAAATTGATAGCGCTTTTGATTTTCTCATAGGTATAAATAGAGATATTCACTTTTCCAGCTTTCCCAGAGGTTTCAATTCTAGAGGCTATATTAACAGCATCTCCCCATACATCGAATTGAAACTTTGTCTTACCTACAACTCCCGCAACTAGAGATCCGGAATGAATACCAACACGCATTGTTAGGGCCTCGTTAGCAATAGAAGATAAGTGTTGATGCTGATTTTCTCTTAGGAATTGCTGCATATCAAGTGCTGCTTGAACTATATTGATGGTATCTGAAGAATGTGTATCATCAATTCCATAAACAGCCATATAGGCATCACCTATAGTCTTAATCTTTTCAACATTCCTTTCCTTGAGGATTTCATCAAATTTTTTGAAATAAAAATCTAACATCTCTACAAGTTGCTCTGGCGACAGCTTACTACTTATGGATGTGAAATTTATAAAGTCAACGAATAATATAGAAACGTTATCATATCTTTTAGGTGTCGTAGATCCTGTATTTTTTAGCTCTTCAGCAGTAGCCCTCGGCAATATATTTAACAGCAACTCATCCGATCTTTTCTGTGCTCTTTTAGTCTTAAAAAACTGTAGGATTGAAAAAAATGTAGCAAGTAAGGCCATCACCAAAAGCCAAGTCAATTTTTCTCTTATATTTTTTTCTGAACTTAGTTTAATGTTGGTATTTGCAACTTGCAAACTGTCTATCAAACGTTGTTCTTTAAATTGATCCTTTACTTTCAATTCTGTAAGCTCACTTATTTTACTTGCATTCAATAGTGAATCAGAAACTGAAGTATACATTTCTAAATACTTGAAAGCTTTCTCGTAATCCTTTTTACCTTCATACAGCTCATAAAGAAGTTTTGCAGCATCGGCTTTATACTTCATATGACTCAACTCATTTGAAAGTTTTAGCTGTTGTTTTCCGGCTATCAGTGCTTTTTCCTCATCCTTGAGATCGACATACAAATAAATTAGGTCTGTATATACAAAGAGCATCAAACTCCTGTCGCCCATTATTTCTGCCTTGTCAAGAATTTCTAGAAAAATTTCCTCAGCTCGTTCAACATTACCCAATTCGTGCTCTACAATTCCTAAGTTTTCTTGTGCCACTAAAGCATCTCTTTGCAAACCAAATTCTTCACAAGTAGCAAAACTCTTAGTGTAGTAATATTTGGCAGAATCTAGTTTTCCAGTATTCAAGAATATATATCCATATAGAGAATATAATTCGCTATGTATCTCTCTATCTATATGTTCCAAAAGCACCTTGGACTTCCCCATATAGTCTAAGGCATCATCGTAACTATCCGTGTCTAAAAATAAATTTGCGGAATGTATATTAGCATGGAATCAACCTTAAAATTTTTAAATTCTGTTACCCTATTATAAAGTCTTAAGGCTTTATCGTATTCCTTAATTCGATTATAAGTCTTACCTAGCTCTAGGTAAGATGTTACCATAAACAAACTATCAGTAGATAATTCTGTATAGTGCAAGGCAGAATCCACATAGATTTTATATTCATCTATTAATAGAAACTTATATCTATAGTAGTTGCTTTTTACTACAGGGTTTCCATTTCGCAATATATAAGGTCCGGCTTTTTAAAAGAGTTCTTCAGCTTTTGTGATGTCCGTAACATAATAAGCTTCAATACTATCCATTATAACTCCGGACTCAATTGAAGAGAACTGATTCTTATTGATTGCTTCCCAGAAAACACTCTGACCGAAGGCAAAATTAGAAATCAATAGTACTAAGCAAATGGAAAATTTCCTAAGAAAGGATATGCACTTATTATTCGACATTTAATATTAGGACAACTCTGTTATATTATTCAATGGATATAGATGCGAAATTCGAGATCAACATCACATTACTTGATTAGAAGAATTTTAGGACAAATTTAGAAATCCACTTTGAGTAAAACTCTTAGCATCAATTTTATACATATTAGTATCTACTCACAAAATAGGACAAAATAGGAACTCGTTGATACCTTTGTTTTACATATACTATATATTTTTAGCGACCTCCTGAAAGAAAGAGATATGCTGGGCCTTGAGAGCTGAGCCCTGTGTCTTGAACCTATGGTCAGCTGATAACTTAGCGATAATCAATTGCTTAGCGGGATGCACATAGACAAACTGGTCGTAAATGCCTACCATCATAAAGTCACCGGTATCATTAGATGGGACCCACCATTGATAACCGTAGCCGAGCTGAGATCTATCCGCAAGTTGATCAGGGTGGCGAGATGTGGCTCGGGTAACCCAATCTGCAGAGACTATCCGTTGTCCATTGAGTTGACCTTTATTCAGATATAAAAGACCTAGCTTGGCAAAATCCCGCAACGAAGCAGTCATCCCCCCTAGAGCCATCTCGAAGCCTTCGTTATCAACTATCCATCCAGCAGAATGCTCCATACCCATAGGATCCCAAATATATTCTTGAAGAAGTTGAGTGAGACTTTTACCCATAGACTCTGTTAACAAGAATCCTAATACTTGCGTATCGATACTTACATAGCGGCATCTACTACCAGGCGGCACTTCATTCTCGAGGCTTTTAGCGAAATCCCGATAAGACGTGCCCATTGCAAAGGCCCGACCAAATCGATTAATATCTGAATTAAAGTCTCCATAATCTTCATCAAAGCGTACACCCGAACGCATCTCCAAAAGATCTTCTACGGTAACTCCTTCATAGCCTGTTCCTTTAAAATCTGATAAGATAGTTGTCACCTCATCTGTAAGCTGCAACTTTCCTTGCTCTACAGCTATACCCACCAGTGTACCTATAAAGGACTTGGACATCGACCAAGAAATATGTTTTTCGCCCTGCTCTAGCCCTAGTGTATATGCTTCGTGACGAATGGTATCTGCCTGTATGACTAATAAACCTTCCGTGCTCGTTTCTTTTATAAAATCCTGACTCTTATAGTCTTTGCCTTGATGTGTAAAAGTCTCAGGAAAATCAAAACCTAACTTGATCGGTAAAATAAGTGGTGATGAAGCAGGCGGAATATCTGTAGTAGGAAAATGCTCATCGGCATCCTGAAAGTTCTCTACAATATTCTGTGGCTCAAATAAAGAATTGACTCGACTTAGTCGCTCGATTGTATCCTTATATAGAAATCCTATGGCTATTAAAAGAGCCGCCACAATAATTAGGGAGTAAATAACTTTTCTCATAGACTCGTCCTCTATTAAAACTAAGACGCTACGAAACATCCATAATGGAATTCGTAGCGTCTTGATATTTTTAAAAACAAATGTTATTGTTTACTCCTCAGGCTCCCCTGCTTCTTGCCCGTCCATCTCTTTGCCCTTATTCTTGACATATTGTTCTAGCCAAGTATCTTGTTCCCATAACATATGGAGTACAGATTCTCGGGCTGCATACCCGTGGCTTTCTTTAGGCAACATCACCAATCTGACAGTAGCACCAAGACCTTTTAGTGCATTAAAATATCTTTCTGACTGCATCGGATAGGTGCCTGAATTATTATCTGCCTGACCGTGAATGAGCAATAAAGGTGTCTTCATTTTTTCGGCGTGCATAAACGGAGACATTGTATTATAGATTTCCGGAGCCTCCCAATAATTTCTTTCTTCGGACTGAAAACCAAAAGGTGTCAGTGTTCTGTTATAAGCGCCACTTCTCGCAATTCCCGCTGCAAAAAGATCACTATGTGACAAGAGGTTGGCTACCATAAAGGCACCATAAGAATGTCCACCTACACCGACTCTCTCTCTATCGACATAACCCATTTCGTCTACAGCATCTATGGCTGCTTTGGCATTGGCTACGAGTTGTGTACGGAAACTATCATTAGGCTCTTCATCACCCTCACCCACTATAGGGAAAGCCGTATCATCTAGCACTGCATAACCACGCAGCACCCAGTAAAGTGCCGACCCATAATAAGGGAAAGTAAACTCGTGTGGCGATGATGTTACTTGACCTGCTGTGTTCTTATCCTTATACTCTCGCGGATAAGCCCACATAATCATAGGCAGCTTTTCTTTTGCATTCATATCATAACCCTCTGGCAGATATAAAGTAGCAGATAAATCTAAACCATCATCACGCTTATAATTGATGACTTCCTTATGCACATTTTGTATCGCCTTAAATGGATTCTCAAATTGTGTAATTTGCTTAAGCTCACCATTATGGATATTCCGAAGATAATAGTTAGGATAGTCGGTCTTAGATTCGATACGAGACAAAATCAATCCTTGTTTCATATCGATGGCAAAGCTGAGATTCTCATAAGTCGACTCTCCATCAGCGTGATAGAGTCGCTCACTTTTCTTTGTCTTGAGATTAAACTTATCTACAAAAGGCTTGACGCCATCGTCAGAAAAACCATCTCCCAATCTATACAAATGGTCACCATCTATATCCAAAACATACTGACCATATTCATTTCTCTTATCAACAAACGAACCGGGATCGCTATATCGGTCTTGATAGTTTCTATCGCTGATCAATTCAGGTGCTTGCTTATCATTGCTAGGAGAGAAAACATAAGCTTTTGTATTTCTAGTATTCCACCAGTAATCATTGGCGATGGCTAGATCATCATTACCCCACTCTATTCCGGAGTATCTATTTTTTACTTTTACTAAAAAATCTTTAGGCCCATTGAAGGGTGCCGCTTGCTGATATACAGCATCTCTGTACTCCACTTCTTTACTTGGGTCTCCTTCATCTAGGACTTCTGCCCACACTAAGGTTGCCGGCTTATCTGCTCTCCATCTATGGGCTCGAGGACCAGTTCTTGCTGCCATAAATCCCTTCGGCAAGTCCTCTATAAGTGGCACATCGATTATCGTTTTAACAAACTCCCCATCGGACTTATACATCTTCGTCGAAGACGGAAATCTTCTATAGGGCACCAAGTAAGAGAAAGGCTTACTTACTGTTGTTACCATAAAATATTCTCCATCTGGAGAAAACGACATCCCACTATAAATAGCTGGTGGCATAAACTCTTGATGCGCACCTTTGAGATTCACTTTATGTAAGACACAAGTCGCAAGAGCCTCAAAGTTGGCCTCATCATTCTTGTTCTTGAGAAGATCCTGATAGGTTCTATTCTGCGCCTTTTTACCTTCATTGACCGAGATCGTAGGACCAAAAGGCACAGCTGTATCTACATTGATGAGTGCTGGACGTTCCTTAGGTAAGACCTTTAGTATCATTGTCTCACTGTCTTTCATCCAGGTGAATGGTCTGCCCATATTGGCATTGAGGTTATCATCTGTCAACTTCTTCAGTTGACCATCAAAGATATTGACGACCCACAGCTCTACACCTGAAGTGGTCGTATTGGTAAAGGCCATTTTGCGCTGGTCAGGGGACATCGAAAAATTGGACAAGCGAGCAGCCTCTGGCAGACCCTTTATTTTTGTTTCTTTTCCTGTCTTAATATCGAGGAGAGCCGCATCATAGTAATAGCGCTGTCGACTTGATATATTGGTCACTGGATTGATACGCAACCCCGCCAATCTCAACTCTTCCTCAGATAACTCTTGAATCGACTTATAGGATTTTCTGTACAGAAGCATTCCTTTAGTCGCATCAACATTCATTCTGAGGGCAGGAGGTAGTGGTGCATCAGCAAGATCTAAGATATCTTGATGCGGTAATTGGTAGCCCAAATCTACTTGGGCATCGAGGCCTGTCACAAATGCGGTCATTAATAAAAGGAGTAAGTATCTCATAATTACTGTTTTGTAACGCATAAGATAGTAAAATCAGTTTATATATCAGCAAGCTAAGATAACTTACTTAGCTTTATAAGAGGCCCGATGAATCCATTACAACTCCAGTCAATCTCAAATAACAAGCCATATGAATTAATCTCTACATTAAGAACATACACTAGCAGGACTGGTAAGCTCAGACTAAATTAGCAGGTATCTGAGAATTTACTATTATTGCCTAATACGTCTATAAATCGGCTACACTTAATTTATGTATAAGTCTTCAATTATTTGTTTGATGCTTTTTTCTCTACTGTCGACTCATTGCAGCTATATTAAGGATGCCGTTATTTTTGACAAGGCTAATTCTCCTCATTCTATAAATGCAGATTTATACATATCAAAAAATCAAAATTTAATCATAGAAGCAGGCGCAGAACTTATAATTGCTGACAGTGTCAATATAGTAGTAAATGGCAATCTCTTTATTAACGGAACGGAAGCAGAGCCAGTAATAATAAAAGGAGTTACAGAGCAACCAGGTTGGGGTCAAATACAAATGCTTAAGTCAGCAAAAGAATTAACAATTACGTATACCACAATTCAAGACGGGACCATCCTATCCTATAGGACTGAAAACTACTTGTCCAATGTGCATTTTATTAACAAGCAGGATCTAAATTGGAGATGGGCCTTAGCTAGATTTGAATTAGGAGACTTGCTTATTGAGCACTGTTTGGCAAATGGTGTCAACAAAGCTGAAGGATTTCTAGTCCATATCATAGATGACCCCATTGTCAGAAATTGCATTTTCACTAATATCCCTGATGCTGTTGAATTTATCAATTGTCGAAATGGAATCATCACTAACAACACCTTTAAAGGTGGAGGTGATGACGCCATAGATTTGAATGGCTGTATAGACACAAGAATAGAGTATAATAATATAGACGGCTACAACAGTGCAGGGATGGAAATTGGTAGCGAACAATTAGGTCGATCCATTAACGTTAAGACCCTTAAAAACAAAATAAGGAATTGCAAAATGGGTGTATACCTAAAAGAAGCCTCTAGCGTGGAAATGACAAGAGATTCACTCATAGGAAATAATATCGCTATACACATTTCAACTCCTTCGGATAGTCTTGACTTGAGCCAAGCCATTCTAAATAAATGTCATTTCTCAGAGAATCAAGAAAAAATCAATATTGATGATCGCTCAATAATTGAAGTGAATGAATAGACAACTATAAGCACGTTAGTGTTGTCAGCCACAATTTGGATCATCTAATAGCTTATACATAAAGGTGGAACTTCTCTCCAGAGTTCACCTCCTCTTACAACTACTACGTTGCCAACTCTCTAACTTAATGTAGCATTGAAATACTCACTAGCCTTAACCATCCTAGAGCTGGTTTCCTCTGCCCCTAAGGCAACAATAATATCAAATAAATCAGGCCCAGTCAGGCGACCACATATCATAATTCTAAGCAAGGGAAGATAGACACCCATTTTTAACTCTTTATCAGAGAGATAGCCCTTCACGGCAGTACTCATAGCCGAAGGATCACCAGAGTGTGTGCTTACCATAGCCTTTATAACTTCTAGATGCGGTACAATCTCAGGCTTAAATCTTTTCTTGATCTGCTTATCATCATACTCCGTTGGAGCACTAAAGAAGTAACTACCTTCTGTGTAGAAATCGCCATAGTGGTGTACCCGCTCTTTCATCAGGCCTATCACTTTAGTCAAATAAGCATCTTCGACTACTAGCCCTTCTGGCTTTATTGCTTTGACTGGAGGCAATAGATGAGCATCAGGAGTACTCATCAAATATTGCTGATTGAACCACTTCGACTTATCGACATCAAAGCGAGCACCTGACTTGACAATCTTATCTAAAGAGAACAACTCAGTCATCCGCTCTATAGACATCAGCTCCTCATCATTTCCTGGATTCCAACCGAGGAGCACCAAGAAATTGAGTAGGGCCTTAGGGTCATAGCCACTTTCTTTGAAGCCCGCATAGGTCACTTCCTCTTTCTTATCATACCACTCCATCGGAAAGACTGCAAACCCAAACTTGGCTCCATCTCGCTTACTCAACTTCCCTTTTCCTGTAGGCTTAAGAATCAGAGGCAAGTGGGTAAACTTAGGCGCTTCCCAACCTAAAAACCTATACATCAATACGTGATGCGCTGTACTCGACAACCACTCCTCCCCTCTTATCACGTGAGTGATTTCCATCAGGTGGTCGTCGACAATATTGGCTAAGTGATAAGTCGGCATACCATCTGCTTTGAGAATAACCTTATCGTCTAGCTGGTCTGTATTGAATGTAACTTTTTCTCTCACGAGATCGACAAAAGAAACATCTTCGTCCGCAGGCATCTTGAGTCTGATGATCCCCTTCCCTTCTGCGATCAATTTATCTGCCTCTTCCTGATCAAGTGTTAGGCTGTTGCGCATCTGCAAACGTATACGGGCATCGTACTTTGCAGAATGGTGACCAAGCGCCTCTTGATCTTTACGCATCTTATCTAGCTCCTCTGGTGTATCAAAGGCATAATAGGCATTGCCATCTGCCACCATCTGCTCGGCATACTTGGCATATAAATCCTTGCGCTCAGATTGTCTATAGGGGCCGTGCTCACCGCCATAGCCTGGCCCTTCGTCTGGCGTCAGACCTAGCCATTCGAGTGATTGCTTGATGTAATCTTCAGCTCCCGGTACCAGTCGCTTCTGATCTGTATCCTCTATCCTCAATATAAAAGCGCCTCCTTGCTGCTTGGCTAAGAGGTAATTATATAGGGCTGTCCTTACGCCACCGATGTGTAGGGGACCTGTTGGACTCGGGGCAAATCTTACGCGTACACTCATTGTCTTGTCTTATTGAAGGTGCAAAGGTACGGTTTAATGGGGGTATGGCAACGGGAGGGAAGGAGAATATTACAATGCCGCTTCGCTATTTCTAAACTAGTAGCAAGGAGAACTATATCTTACTGCAAATGGGATATCACTGACAGGGATGTGTCACTCTAAAGTTTTCGATAAATTAGATGGAGTATCATTAGCCCAAAATGAAGCTCTTCTCGTACCTAGGTATTGCCATATTGTAAAGTAGCTGTGATGATGCGCTGGAGGCCTTCTTTTAATCTTGATTTGGGACAAGCCAGATTAAGTCGGATATAGCCATCGGCATTAGCAACAAACATATCACCACCCTCTAGCAGGACACCTGCATTGCGAGCATAAAACAAGGTGAGGTTTTTATTACCGGGAAAATAATGTTGGACATTGACCCAAGCGAGATAGGTAGATTCAGAGATTGTAAATTCTGCTTGTGGCAAATGGCGCTCCAATTGCTCCTTGAGATACTGAAAGTTACCATCCAAATAAGTAGTCAATTCAGCTAACCATAAGTGCCCTTTAGTATAGGCAGCTTGCGCGGCGACGATGCTTAGAGGATTTTCTACAGGTAGATAGTCTTCCTTATAGGCTGCTCTCAAGGCCTCATTAGGAATGAGGATATTTGAAAAAGAGTTACCTGCGAGATTAAAAGTCTTGCTGGTTGACATACAAGTAATAATCTTGTCGGTATCGGGAAATAGTTTGGCCATCGGTGTAAAGCTACTGCTACTTCTAAGCAGGTCACAATGGATTTCATCAGAGATAAGGGTCATATTATTCTCCAAACAAACTTCACCCAGTTCTAACAATTCTTGCTCCGACCAGACACGACCGGTAGGATTGTGTGGACTACAAAAGATTCCCAAGACACATTTCTCATCTGACGCCTTAGCTTTGATATCTGCCATATCCATACGAAACTGTCCGTTCTCTTCTATTAGATCAGAACAGATCAATGCTACATTATTGTACTCAGCGCCGTGCTTAAAGAATGCATAGGAAGGCGTAACAATGAGGATCTTTTCGTCAGGCTTACAGATGAGACCTATCAGGCTAAACAATGCGGGTATGACACCTTTGGAGTAGACCAAATGATCAAGATCAATAGCCCAGCCATATCTGTCCTGACACCATTTTTGGAAAGCCAACGGGTAAGCGGGGTCTGCTACCATAGAATAGCCCAGCAAAGGATGATCCAATCGCTGCTTCATTGCTGAAAGAATCTCCGGTGCTATAGCAAATTCCATATCGGCTACCCACATAGGAATAAAATCTTCTTCTAGATAAGCTCCACTCAGATCTTCATCAGGATCAAACAGATAGCCTCTGTAACCTGTTAGAGACATCGCATTGGTGCCAGTTCTGTCTATAATTTTATCGAAGGAATATTTACTGGGTGAATTCATCATTGAGATATTGAAAAAATTATTCTGAGTGAATAGCCACAAACATAGTGAGTTGACGGCTAATGAAACGACGATAATGACTCGAACTACAACAACTTTATTATTCCTGTAATCTCCTTACAAGCCTAATTCCAAACTTCTAATCACTATGGCTTGAGCACATACCTTAATTGAGTCTTTCTTTGTTCAACTGGGTAAGTGTAAGCATAATTTCTTGCGGAGAACTACTGGTTTCTGGCAAGGTACTATACAATATCTCATATTCACTTACGCCTTTTGCATCCTTACTTTTATCGACTAGATGCCTATAATTTCCCTTACAAGTGGCATCCTCTTGCTCTAAAGAATATATCAGATCAAACTTATAATTATCATCCTTCTCTTTTTCAAACCGGATCCATCGTAACTTATTAATACCGTGGAAGTTGTAAGTGAGTGGCAAGTAGTAACTAACGGATTCGCGCTTGGCCTTCTTCTCAAGTGATTCAAATTGATACTTGAGATCGAAAAAAGAAAACTGACGTACGTTGAGCAACTTAAATATTTTTTCAAAATCCGTATTGAAGCTTCTATCCCAACGATAATATTCAGCCATAAAATAATTAAGCTTGTACTTCTTACCTATTCCCATCAATTCGGAGGGATTATTAGCCTGGATTAATTCCTCGATAAACTTTAATGAGGTGTCATTTAAGTAGGGCTTCAATTTTATAAAATCCAGTTGTTGCTGGTGCCCTTGCATCTCCGCAAACATATCAACTGCAGGGTGACTAGTCTCCTCGCAAGAGATCAATCCTAATGCTAGGACACAAAGCGTCAGTATATATTTAAGATTTCTCATAGTGTTTATTTTAGGAATTCACATTGAGAGTGAATCCATAAAGATCACATTCCATAAACATAAGATAATTTCTATGTTATTGGTGACTGATGGACTAACATCATTATCTCAAGTACAATGGTTATTGACCACCAATTTGTAGACTTGGCATTTTCCACCTATCTCCGCGCTGTGGCGAAAATTGAACCGGCTACATTGGCTAATAATGCGTAGGTTCTTTTAAGTCTTATCAATATGGATTAATAACTTGTACATTTTTCTTTTTACCAAGAATAGGTTTGACTGCATCGAGAATTTCATCTACCAAGATCTTGAGCAGTCTCTTTTTAGCAAAATTAGGATGGGTGATAACACCAATCTTACGGACTGGTGTAGTACCCGTAAGAGAATAGATACAATTGGTGTCCAAAAGATTTTCGCGTAGTGTAGCCAGACGCGGAAGAAGTGTAATCCCTTTATTAGACTTTACCAATTCAAGCAAAGACAGTATAGAACCACTTTTATATACCAAATTACTACTCGATTCTCTTTGCTTTCTAAGGACACATATTTTTTCTATTTGGGTTGTCATACAGTGACCTTCTTCTAGCAACCACAATCGTGAGGGATCAATATCTTTAACCTTATAATTTTTATGTGATGGTTGTCGTGCATCATAGACTAAAAAATCTTCTAGAAATAATGTTTGTTGCATTAGGTCTTTTTCATTAACAGGTAAAGAGAGGATACCTACATCCAACTCTCTTAGCTTGACTCTATTGGTGATATCATTGGTCGTGATCTCGTCTATACTAAAATTGACATTGGGGTACTTGTTAACCAACTTGTCCAAAAAAAGAGGCAACAGAAAAGGTGCTATGGTAGGAATGATACCAATCCGCATAGAACCGTAAAACTCATTTTTGGTAAGTTGGATTAGTTCTTCTAAGTTTTCCATTTCGAGTTGGACCTGGCGAAACTGTGAAAGCAAAGCACTCCCCTCTTCTGTCATCCTAATAGGTTTAGAACTTCTATCAAAAAGAGACAAGCCTATCTGTGTCTCTAACTTCTTGATCATTGTACTTAGGGTACTCTGCGTAACATAACAAGCCTCGGCTGCGTGGCTAAAACTACCTGTCTGTTCTAGAGCTAAGAGGTATTTTATCTGTGGAATCGATATTGATGTCATCAATACTGTTATTTAATTTATCGTTGTTGTAAATATACGATATAAGCTACTTTTACATCCTAAATAAATAGACCTATGGATAGCAAGAATGGAGATATCAGCAAATGCCCTTTTCATAATGGCAGTATGAGAAACCAACAGACAGCTGGCGGTGGCACAACCAATAGAGATTGGTGGCCTGATCAGCTCAAACTCAACATACTGAAACAGCATTCTAGAAAGACCAATCCTATGGACGAAGGCTTTGATTACGTACAAGCCTTTAAAAGCCTAGACTATGACGGTCTCAAGCAAGATCTACACGATCTAATGACAGACTCTCAAGAGTGGTGGCCAGCAGATTTTGGCCACTATGGACCTTTTTTTATAAGAATGGCCTGGCACGCAGCTGGCACCTACCGTACCGGTGACGGAAGAGGTGGTGGAGGCACAGGTCAGCAACGATTTGCCCCGCTCAACAGTTGGCCAGATAATGGCAACCTAGATAAAGCAAGAAGATTACTGTGGCCTATTAAGCAAAAGTATGGCAGTGCCATATCGTGGGCCGATCTCCTCATCCTTACTGGAAACGTAGCCTTAGAGTCTATGGGTTTTGAGACCTTTGGTTTTGGAGGTGGAAGAGCAGACGTCTGGGAACCTGAAGAGGATGTCTATTGGGGATCAGAGACAGAGTGGGAAAATGGTGAAAAAAGATACTCTGGAGACAGAGAATTAGAAGATCCACTTGCTGCAGTGATTATGGGATTGATTTACGTCAACCCACAAGGTCCACTCGGCAATCCAGACCCTAAAGCAGCGGCGAGAGATATAAGAGAGACATTCGGGAGGATGGCGATGAATGACGAGGAGACAGTAGCCCTTATAGCGGGTGGGCACACTTTTGGAAAGACCCACGGAGCTGGAGATGCAGCACAAGTTGGTAAAGAACCAGAAGCAGCGGATATCGCAGAGCAAGGATTTGGTTGGAAGAACAGCCAAGGCATAGGAAAAGGTGCAGACACGATCACGAGTGGCCTAGAAGTTACTTGGACTCAAAAACCTACAGAATGGACTAATCTCTACTTTAAGAATCTTTTTGAGCATGAATGGGAACTAACCACAAGTCCAGCTGGCGCTAAGCAATGGGTTGCTAAGACAGATGTTGCTGATGTACCACATGCACATAACAAAGGTGAGATGCTCAAGGTGGGTATGTTGACGACAGATCTCTCATTGAGATTTGATCCAGCCTATGAGAAAATTTCAAGACGCTTCTATAAGAACCCAGATCAGTTTGCAGATGCCTTTGCAAGAGCTTGGTATAAGCTGACACATAGAGATATGGGCCCTAAGTCTAGATATCACGGTCCTGAAGTACCTCAAGAAGACTTGATCTGGCAAGACCCGCTTCCTGCCGCTCCTTCAAAAGTCATCAGTGATAAGGATATCGACACACTAAAAGCTAAGCTACTGAAGGCTGGGCTAACGACTGCACAAATGGTGCACACAGCTTGGAGTTCTGCCGCTTCTTATAGAGGGTCAGATATGCGTGGTGGTGCCAATGGCGCCAGAATACAACTATCTCCACAAAAATCTTGGGAAGCCAACGATCCTAAGCAGCTAGCTAAAGTGCTTAAGGCTTATAAAAAGGTACAAGATGGATATAAAGGCAAAGTCTCGATGGCCGACCTCATTGTGCTCGGTGGTTGTGCAGCTATAGAGCAGGCGCTAGAGAAAGAAGGTCACATTATGTCTGTTCCGTTTACGCCAGGAAGAGTGGATGCGACACAGAAGCAAACTGACGTAGAATCTTTTGAAGTGATGGAACCTAAGGCGGATGGCTTTAGAAATTTCCTTAAACAAAAGTATGCTGTATCGACAGAGAGTCTTCTTGTAGACAGAGCACAGTTGCTGACCCTTACTGCTCCAGAGATGACAGTACTTATTGGAGGCCTGAGAGTCTTAGGCGCTAATACTGGTGGTACAAAACACGGAGTTCTAACCAAGAAAGTTGGACACCTTACTAATGATTTCTTTGTCAATCTATTGGATATGGGCACCAAGTGGACAGCAGTAGATAGCGAGCAAGAAATCTTTGAAGGGACTTCAAGAAAAACGGGCAAGAAACTTTGGACAGGAACAAGAGCAGATTTAGTCTTTGGCTCCAACTCTATATTGAGAGCAATAGCGGAGGTCTATGCCAGCAGCGATGGCCAAGCCAAGTTTGTAAGAGACTTCGTGGCTGCTTGGGACAAAGTAATGAACCTAGATAGATTTGATCTAGAAGCAAAGAGATATTCTTAAGATTTTTTAGTTGGTTTTGGGAGGTCATTATACAAAGTATAGTGGCCTTTTTTTTATAGCTTCTATGAAAGGCCTAACTATTGCAAAATAGTTCTATGGTTACCTGAAACACATTCCTATTCAATAGGCTCATTAAGTTGATTTAGTTATCGTCTCGCATATAACTTAAACTGAAAACTAATGCCTCTAGAATCTGTCCATTATGGACTTATATAGCACATATTTAGCCCAATTTACCTTTCTTATCCCTCTATAGAACAGCCCCCCTCAAAAGCCTAATTTTTGTCTGTATTGAGTCAGCATCTAAAGTCAAAATGCAGTAAATTGGGCATTGTAAAATCGACGACAAACTATTTCGTCATTTATCCCATTACCTATTGTCCGTTGGAGGCTAAAATACGATAGAAATCCAGCCCCGGCAGTCCATCCATTTGAATCTAATCTGAACCTTAAGTAGAATGCTTTGCATTCTCCTATTTGTATTGGAATAAACGGTTAACTACCACTTAAAATAGAATATGAGAAGTCTTTCTAAACTAGGATTATATCTAGTAACACTACTATGTGCTGGATCTTTTACAACTATTAATGCTCAGCAAATCACTTTTGATGATGTTACAAGCATACTGACCCAACGACAAAAGGGATCCCCCATAAGCAAGGGTTTTGTTGATGTTAATGGCGATTTCAGAGATGACCTGCTGCGGGCAGCCAATGGCAGCGAGCTGATGGTTGACATACAGTCCAACAACGGTGAGTTCTTTCAGAATATCGTCATAGACACAATAGAAGGCGATACTTGGGCTTTGCTTGTATCGGATATTGATAATGATGGTCAGCAAGACATTATGTCTGTCGGATCTTACAATGGATTTAAGATCTATAGCCAGGAAGAGGAATTCGGTCAATATAATATCAGGCAGACCTCAGAGGATGATTATTTTGCCCAAGGTGCTAACTATGTGGATATCAATAACGACGGATGGCTAGATGCATTTATCTGTGATGATGATGCTGAGAGTGAAGTATATATCAACGATGGCACCGGTGTACTCGTCAGAAATACCGACCTCATAGATATGAAAACAACACCTCCATCTGACAATTCTGGTAACTATGCGAGCGAATGGGGAGATATTGATGGCGATGGAGATTTGGATTTATATATCGCAAAGTGCCGACTAGGTGCAACAGAAAATACAGATCCACGTAGAATCAATATGTTGTTTATCAATGAGCTTAACGAAGGAGGGACATTTAGAGAAGCGTCTGAAGAGTGGGGAGTAAAAATTGGAGAGCAGTCATGGACTTGCAATTTCGGCGATATAGACAATGATGGCGATCTGGATTTATTTCTTGCCAATCACGAATTCCGTTGCCAAATGTTCGAAAATATTAATGGAGAAAGATTTGAAGAAATTCCTCTTTTTGAAAGCGGAGAAGAACTATTTCTTTTTGCTTATCAAACCTCTATGGCTGATTTTAACAATGATGGATACCTCGATATATTATTAGTGGGAGATGGGGAGCAATTACTCTACAATAATGGAGATAAAACATTCTCTAGCACAGTGTCTCCTTTTGGTGCACAAAGTCCATTTTCATTTGCACTAGGAGACCTTAACGAAGATGGTTACTTAGATGCATTTGCATCATATAGAAGTCTCGGACCTGGTCTAACAGGCGGACGTGATATATTATGGCAAAATTCTGGCTCGACTAACAATTATTTTGCACTATCACTTGTAGGCAATGATTCTAACATCAGTGGTATAGGTGCTAAAGTAACTATCGAAGGTACATGGGGGCAGCAATTAAGAACCATACAAGCAGGTGTGGGATACGGCATAACCAATTCACTCACAGCACGATTTGGCTTAGGTGAGGCAACATCCATAGATCGCGTGACAATCACATGGCCTTCAGGATCAGTAAATACCTATGAGGGAGCAGATCTTCTTATCAATGATCATTATATCGCAACAGAAAACCAATGTATCGTAAGACTAGCTAAAACTGAGGCAACAGAAACTAGACTGGACTGTACCATATCAGGTACTTTCTTATCCGTAGATCAAGAGTTTGATAATATCGTATGGTCACCTACTGGAGAGACAACTGCTGAAATAGAAATCACAAGTCCTGATGCCTATAATGCAACACTTACATCCGAGGGTTGTGAAACTGTATCTCAAACGATTATCGTGCGAGGCCCAGAAGAACTCGTGGCACCTCGAGTCAATGTGGAAGACGATATCGTTCTCTGTTCTGATGAGGCGATAGAATTATTAGTACTTAATGACATTCAATTTGATTGGAGTACCAATGAGGCCACAGAAACAATTCAGGTTACGGAATCAGGCACATACTTTGCCACCAGCAGTAGCGCTTGTGACACCATACAATCTAATCCAATAGCAATATCAATTATAGATGTCAATCAACCTGCTGAGCCTGTAAACCTAAGCATCTCTGGTGCACAAACTGTTACTCTTGATGGTCCCAATGAAACAACTACTTGGTATAGTGACCCTGATGGGTCAACCGTTATAGGACAAGGAAGTGCTTTTGAAACTGGTCTTATTGAATCAGACACTACTCTATATTTTGATCATGATATTGATATAGCGCCTCCAGGTTATCTAGGTGGAATTTCTATAGAAGAAACAGCAATAGATCCCGATTTTTCTGCGCCAAACGTGAATGGAGGAATGTTGTTTGCCGTACTAGAAGATTGTGTTATTAAATCAGTAAAAGTAAATGCCAACATAGAAGGACCAAGGCTTATTCAAGTTTTAGATTTTGTCAGTGGAGATTTAGTAGAAGAATCTATGATTGATATACCTCAAGGTATTTCTGAGGTAACCTTAGACTTTAGCCTCGCACAAGGTTCATATAGAATCAAAGTAGACGAAGTATCGAGCACGGCAACTTTTGGAACGAACAATCCTGAACTAGCTATCATCACAGGAGATCTTAACTTTCCATATATGGTAAGTAATCTGGCCAATATTACGCGTTCAGATTTTGGAAGAAATTTTTATCAATACTTCTTTGACTTCAAGATGGAGCCGATAGTGGAAACTTGTAGATCAGGCATCACCCCTTACAATATAGTATTGGATGTGTCTAGCACAAATGAAGTTTTAGATTTCGAATTAGACATTTATCCCAATCCAGCTGTAGATAAACTGAATGTCGAGAGTGAAAAGAAAATTAAAAGTATTAACCTTCTCGACAACACTGGCAAGACAATGTTAAGCAGAGAAATAAATGCCAACCAGTTTGAATTGAATCTTGACGATTATGAAGCTGGTTTCTATTTCTTGAAATTACAAGGCGAAGAATTTAGTACCCTACAACAATTTGTCAAAGTAAAATAAGAAAATAGCAAACGACTTAGTTTCAAAATAGCAAGTCATATTTTGCTTCTTATGTAGAATAAAAAAAAGGCTGCCTTATTGGGCAGCCTTTTTCAATTTTAGATCTCACCTTATATCAAAAGGCAAACTATTTTTTTGACTATTTAGTCAATATCTTCATTCCGATCTTAAGCAAATCATCCATTGCATTTCCATCTCCATCCATATCTAAGAGTTTGCCTAGCATACCACTAGACCTTCCATTAGAAGCTGGTCCAGCACTTCTGTTACCGCCTAATAAGACACTCGCCAAGCCACCAAGATCTAAGCCATTAGATTTCTTAGTCTGACCGACAACACCCATCACTACAGGTGCTATTAATTGCATCAATACACCTGACTTAAAGATATCAAGTCCACTATATTGACTAACAACTTGGGCTACCTCCAACTGCTTTTTACCTAAGAGGTGATTTACAATACCTGCCCCATTAGTAGTAGATGGATTTCTTGGTTTAGCTTGTCCACCCAGCACACCTAGCAGGTTGCCAAGTATACCACCGTCGTGATCTTTTTCGATAGCTTTATAGAGTCCACCTCCAGATTGGGGATCACTTGCATTTTTAGCAATAGCGTCTAATAGCAGCTCTGTGATACCACCTGCAGCCTTACTTACCGATTGTAAATCAGAAGCACCTACCTGTCTTCCTAGCTGAGACAATACATCATTGCTAAGATGTTTTTGCACTTGACTGAATAATTCTTGCATTTACAGTTTGTTTTTTAAATTAAACTAAAGAGAGATTAGGTCTAATCAAGTGACCCCAATACCCTTGTAACGCGTGCAAATACGGGTATATTAGGGACAAAGTCAAAAGAAATCAAGCGATTTACAGCCCTTAACTTTTGCAAAATTCGATTATTTTGGACGTGAATGACCTTGACAGAGCCACAGATAGAAGCCCTAGCGCCCAAGCCCGCTGCGTATAAGGCCGCAATGAAAATAGTGACTGGCGCCAAGTGCTCTGAGCGAGGAGCCTCAGAACGTGCCCTTTGGGGTAGCATCCAAGGCTCGGGTAAGAAACCCTATACCACTCAAGTCGATATCCAAAGCCTCGCTTATAAATGCTCTTGCCCCTCGCGTCAATTTCCGTGCAAGCACGCCTTGGCAATACTCGTACTGCACAGCAGAGACAAGAGTCCCAATCTAGAAGAGCCAGAATGGGTCAGTGAGTGGATCAACAAAAGAAGATCGAAAACCACGGCACCCAAAGTCACCAAACTGCTCACAGAAAAAGAAATTGCCTCTAGACGAAAAAGCAAAGACAAAAGAGCAGAAGAGAGAATGGCGGCTGTCGAATCTGGCATAGCAGAACTCGACAAATGGTTACAAGATCAAATCAGAATAGGGTTACTGGAATTACCCAATCGACCCAAAGAAGACTTCAGCAAATTAGCAGCTAGAATGGTCGATGCCAAAGCACCAGGACTGGCCGGTTGGGTGAGAGCCTTAGCAGAAATAGATTACGGCCAGACAAAAGTGTGGCAGGAAGAAGCCACGGCTATCATCGCCAAGATGAATCTACTTGTCAAGACCTGGAACAACAAAGATAACCTCACTCCGGAATGGAAACACACATTGAAAACGCTTGTCGGCTGGAGTCAGTCGAGTAAAAACTTAATCACAGATAAAAGTGCGCCGGCTATAAAAGATCATTGGCTAGTTCTCGGCAGGACACAAGAAACAAAAGACGATATCGTCATCCAACGGGAATGGTTGTGGGGTTGCCAGTCTGGAGCCACCGCACTTGTCCTCAATTTTGGCACTAGATTCCAAAAACTTGAAATCAAATTACCTCTAGCAAGTATCATAGAGGGGGAGGTTGCATTCTTTCACTCGATACTTCCTCACAGAGGTATCCTAAGAAAACAAACGAACCTAACTAATAGTCTTAAGCACGCTATCAAGAAGCACCAAGATATATCGGCGATGGTAGCAGAGCATAAACAAAAATTGCGTATTCATCCGTGGGCCAATCAATTGTGCTATCTCGTTGATAATTTAAGAATGCTCAAAGTGGATAACGAATGGTCACTATGTGATGTCTACGGCAACACCCTACCACTCAACAATGCTTCAGAAACGATAAAGAAATGGTTTCTCTACTGCGGTAATCAAGCCGTGCATACAGCTGTAGTATATCAAAACAATAAGTTGCTCTTACTAGGTATATTTTCTCAGACAAAATATTATGCCTTATGCTAAGTACCACACTCAAGAATACGGCCTTACTCGGTACAGATAGAAAGCAACTGGATACACAGGAACTGAGTGCAGAGATCAAAAAAAGAATACCAACTAATAGCAAAGAAGAGCAGCAACTATTAGATGCCCTTACCTATGATTATTATATGCGACTGAATGGGCTATTGCCTAATCAAGTGGCAATTGATAATATTCCAGAGGCCATCACTGAAGACAAAGTCTACATCTCACCTGCAATGAATTTACTCCTCGTAGATGTGCTAGCTGAGAAGCAACATATCGCAAGGCCGATGGCCTTAGAGATACTAGAATTCATTACAAGACATAATCAACTCCTAAGACCAGAAGCCACTTTAGCCATATTAGAAAAGACCTTTGTATCTGAGAAAAAAATTAGCCCTCTAGTTAATGCCACCATAGGCAACCGTGGTCAAAAACTATTCGAACTTTTTCCTGAGTTAAAAATTAAAGCAAAAAAGATGACGACTTGGGATGAAGGCAATACTGCAGAGAGAGTCAAAATATTTGAAGGATGGCGAAATAGTGAGGAGGGTCATCCTGAACTAAGTATAGAAAAGCTACAAAAAGATTGGCCTTCAGAAGGCATTAGATCCAAACTGACCTACCTTAAGGTTATCGCCAAAACACTAAAAGAAACAGATGGCGACTTCCTGAACACTATATATACAGATGAGTTTGAAAACAAAAAAATTACAAGAAAGACAGATAAATCTTGTAAAAAATATCTCATCTCATCGCTGACGAGGCTTAATAAAATTTCTATACTAACAGAAATAAAGCGGGCCATCACGCCATATCTCACAGAGTCCAAATCAAAAAAAATACTCGGGATAGGCATAGGAGGCAAGAGAAAGATATTCAAACCACTCAAAAAGACAGATGCCTTTTGGGATGGAGAATATTTATCTGGTTGGCTAGGGCTCTCAGACAAGAATCTAGATCTCGCCCGCTTTGATTACGACCCGCTCTACTGGTTGGCAGAAATGATAGAAATATTGCCTTTTACATTTTGGTGCGACTTACTAGAGCAAGATACGCCTACCATTGTCAATTATTTTTTGACAGATAAGCAATTCCAAGTCAAAATTACTGACGAAAAAGAACCCATTCTGCTATCTGCCCTTATCAAGAATGCGGAAATGACAAGAGATACAGAACTATTAGAAGCCTTATCGCAAAGCAATTATCACGAAGAGGATAGCCCAACCCTCATCACCCTATTATCAGATCACCAGTTTGAAACTTATATCACAACCAACAAACTTTGGGATGATATAGCCCTAGTCAGTACGCGACTAAAGGCACATCAAAGTGTGTGGTCTAAAAACTTTAGCGAAACCTATCTTACAGAATTACAACTGGCGATAAGTAAGGGAGAGTGCTATCCAGAACACAACTTTGGTGCCCTATTGACAGGCGTCATCAATCCTGCTGCACTCCCCTATCTCAAAAAGATACACGACGAAGCCATTTATAAAAATTGGTTTAATGTCTGGAATACTGGCGTAACCCAACCGATTATCAGAAAAATCAATCTTACGATTAGACTAAGAAAAATACAAAAAGCAGAATATGAGCACACTTAGACAACACGCGGAGCAACAATTTGCCGAAGAGCTGTCAGAAATAAAAGCACAAGACTCGGGTTCAAAACCTGCCAACTGGGCAATGTCCCCACAAGCTGTCGTGACCTACCTTATGGGTGGTACACTTAAAAATAAATTTAAAGTTAGTCCCAAGTACATTGGCGACCAGAGGCTAATGGAAATTGCTGTGGCTACGCTAACGACAGATCGAGCCTTGCTCCTCTATGGCATTCCGGGCACAGGCAAGTCCTGGGTATCAGAGCACATAGCGGCAGCCGTCAGTGGAGACTCGACGATGCTCATCCAAGGCACGGCGGGCACAAGTGAGGAAGCCATCAGATACGGTTGGAATTATGCCAAGTTGCTCTCCGAAGGTCCGAGCGAAGCGGCTCTTGTAGAGACACCTATAATCCGTGGAATGAAGGAAGGTAAAACTGTCAGGATAGAAGAGCTCACACGTATGCCATCAGATGTACAAGATACTCTCATTACTGTCCTATCAGAAAAGATGATGCCCGTACCTGAACTGAACACGGAAGTACAAGCTGTCAAAGGATTTAATGTGATCGCTACAGCCAACAATAGAGATAAGGGAGTCAACGAACTCTCTTCTGCCTTGAAAAGAAGATTCAATACGGTTATCCTACCGACACCTAACACGGCCGAAGAAGAAGTCGAAATCGTCACAACAAGAGTGGCCAGCCAGCTTAAAGCACTAGAGCTGCCAGCAGAGGTGCCGGTTCTCAAAGAGATCCAACGCATCGTCACAATATTTAGAGAACTGCGTAGTGGCTCTACAAAGGATGGAAAAATAAAACTAAAATCACCTACCGCTACAATGTCTACTGCCGAAGCGATTTCTGTTGTTAACAACGGATTGGCACTTGCCGCGCACTTTGGCAATGGCAAGCTTTCTGCTCAAGATGTGGCCTCAGGTCTCGTCGGTGCTGTCGTCAAAGATCCTGTCCAAGATGCTGTCGTCTGGAAAGAATATATGGAAACCGTCATCAAGACACGAGAAGAGTATCGAGACATCTATAGAGCTTGTAAGGACATCAAATTTTAAAAAAAAATTACCTAACCACTTAGATGCATCACATACTCGGCATACGACATCACGGCACTGGCTCTGCAAAAAGAGTCCTGCAGCGGCTACAAGAATTGAAGCCAGATCTGGTACTCGTAGAAGGGCCACCAGAGATTGATGAACTTATACAGATGGCTGGTCACGAAGACTTTAGGCCACCAGTCGCTATAATGCTGTACAATGAAACGGATCCAAATCAATCTACCTTCTATCCCTACGCTGAATATTCACCAGAATGGATCGCAATAAAATATGCTCTCGACGCAGGCATCCCCGTCAAGGCCATCGACTTACCTGCAAAGCTGAGCTTCAATCAAAAGCAACTCCGACAACTGACAGCCCAATCAGATCAAGAAACCAAAGACAACTCACTAGAAAAGGAACCTTTGGCCTTGGCTCCTCGTCGTGACCCTATGTCCTTTCTTGCAGAAATTGCAGGTTTCGAAGATAGCGAGCAGTGGTGGGAGTATCAGTTTGAAAACAAAGTGACTCAAGAATCCGCAGCCGATCACTTCGACGCAGTGATGATGGCTGTGACCGCACTTCGAGAACAAAATATAGAATCTAGTCTCGATGGAGAAAATATCTTCCGAGAGGCCTATATGCGAACTTTGATACGACAAGCTGAGCAAGAGCTATATCAAAATATTGCTGTCATCTGCGGCGCTTGGCACGGACCAGCACTCGTAGAGGTAAAGGAAAGCAACAAAGCAGATGCCAAACTGCTGAAGTCAATTCCAAAGTCCAAAATAAAAATAAACGCTTCCTGGATTCCTTGGACAAATAGTCGACTCTCTCTATTCAGTGGGTATGGTGCAGGGATTATGAGCCCTGGATGGTCAGAACATAAATGGACTCATAATGAGGCACAAGAAATTAAGTGGCTGACAAGAATCGCTGAACTGTTTAGAGAAGAAGGTCGAGACATTTCTACGGCGCACGTCCTCGAAAGCTACAAGTTGGCAACTGCGCTGTGTAGCCTCAGAAGCAAAGCCCACATCAATATAGAAGAGCTCAATGAAGCCACCTTGACTGTAATGTGTATGGGCAATCCCATCTATCTGGAACTCATCAAAGAAAAGCTCATAGTCGGCAACAGGATAGGCGGTGTGCCAGAGGACATTCCTAAAGTGCCCCTACAACAGGATTTTGAAAAGCAGTGCAAGACGCTTCGACTCAAAATGTCCGAAATGGAAAAAGAACTGCAACTCGATCTTAGAAAAAAACTAGATCTCCAAAGAAGTGTACTCTTCAATCGCTTAGAGTTACTCGAAGTACCTTGGGCCAAACGTACGTCGACAAGAACAAAAGGAACCTTCAAGGAAGGTTGGGTACTGGAGTGGGAACCCGAAATGATGATTGCCCTAATAGAAAAATCTTATCTCGGCAATACGGTACACGATGCCGTGATGCATCTGCTCCAAAATAAATGCAGAGATACCAAAATGATCAGCGAGTTATCTGGTCTGATCCAGACAGCCATAGCCGCAGAGCTAGAAGAAGGCATCGATCTCTTGCTCAATAGAATAGATGAATTGTCCTCGATATCTACTGACATCATAGATCTGATGAAAGCGATGCCAGATTTGGTCAGTCTATCGAGATATGGCAATGTCCGTAAGTCTGACCTTAAGGTTGTCGATCAGATTGTGCAGCGCTTTTTTACCAAAATCTTTATAGGACTACCGAATGCTTGTTATGGCTTGGATGAAGAAAGTTCTTTAGAATTATTTGAGTTGATGTCTAATCTGTCTAAGGTCGTCAAGATCAATGATGACGAAGCAACCTTGGCAGGATGGAATAGTACCTTAATGGTTATTCTAGACAAGCAAGGCATCCACGACATTATCCAAGGATGTACGTGTAGAATGCTTCTGGATAATGAAATCTTATCGCAAGAGGAAGCGTCAACTAAAATCAGTTATGCACTATCCTTATCTAGAGACCCACACGAAGTCGCCAGCTGGGTAGAAGGCTTCCTGAAAGGCAACGGGATGATCCTCATCTACGACAACAGATTATGGAACCTGTTGTACAACTGGACCTCCTCTCTAGAAAAGGAAGTCTTTGAATTGATACTCCCCTACTTGCGTAGAGCCTTTTCAAAATTTGAACCGAGTGAGCGGAAACAGATAGGTCAAAAAGCAAAGAAGGGTCTGGTCGATCTAGACAACTCTACAACCATAGAGACAACTGAAAACTGGGATGAAGCGACTGCACTATTGGCGTATGAAACGCTTGATTATTTAATGGGCAATACGAACAACAATGGATGACTTAACGAAGTGGCGATTGATCCTCGGTGGCGGGGAAGCGGATGGCACTGGTCGACAACTTAAAGGCGAACTCGCTGGTATAGATGAAGCCCTTTCTTCCCTATACGAATTTGAGAAGACTGGAAAGTTTGGCTATGGTGAAGGCGATAGAAGTGACGAGAATAGACGCGGCGGTAGCGGCGCCTCTAGTCCTACCGTCTCTAGGTGGCTCGGAGATATAAGAAAATATTTTCCATCCTCGGTCGTAGAGGTAATGCAGAATGATGCGATGAAGCATCCCCAGCTCAGAGATATCATGATCTTCGAACCAGAAATCCTGGAAAAAGCCGAACCCGATGTCAATCTCGTCGCCACCCTGATGCAACTCGGCAAACTCATCCCCGCCAAAACTAAAGACACTGCCAGACGCGTCGTCGAAAAAGTAGTCGAAGATCTTCTAAGAAAATTAGAACAAAAAACGATAGCCTCCATTACAGGATCCATCAATAAGTCCAGTAGAAAACAAAGACCCAAACACAATGAGATCAACTGGCACGCCACCATCCTCAAAAACCTCAAGCACTATCAGTCGGACTACAAAACCATTAGTCCTGAGACCCTCATCGGTTACGGGAGGAAATCCAGAAAATCCCTCAAAGATATTATCCTCTGCGTGGATCAAAGTGGTTCTATGGGTAACTCCGTTGTATATAGCGGCATCTTCGGAGCAGTAATGGCCTCTCTTCCCAATGTCAAAACCCATATGGTAATGTTCGATACAGAAGTGGCCGACCTCACTGCCGAACTCAAGGATCCAGTGGACTTGCTCTTTGGTGTCCAGCTAGGTGGCGGTACAGATATCAATCTTGCCGTCTCTTACTGTCAGGACCTAGTCACCAAACCAACTGACACCATTATGGTGATGATCACCGATCTCTATGAAGGCGGCAACGAAGAGCAGATGCTATCCCGTATTAATGAATTGGTCTCCAAGGGTGTGCAGGTCATCTGTTTGTTGGCCCTAGATGATAAAGGAAGTCCTTATTATGACAAAGCCAATGCGGAACGATTAGCTGCGATGGGCATACCTGTTTTTGCTTGTACGCCAGATAAGTTTCCAGATATGATGGCAGCGGCGATACAGCAACAAGATATTAATCGATGGTATTGTGATAATTATCGTGAGGATTAGAAAATATTGGTTGAGTATGGCTTCCTTGTAGGTATAAAGCGGTGTATGGGTCTTATACAATGCACTGTCTAATAATCTTATAGGCCGTATAGTCTGTTTGGTAGTTGATCCACAATGGCTATTTTGAATGCGTATGAATTGAAGGCTTACCCGTTTAGCTCCAGTTTTAAAATTAAATTATTCCATTGATAATTCGCATAGCTTACGGCCCATTGATGCAGTAGATACAGTCAAGGTTGACTCTTTAGAGTCATTCATTTTAACCTTTACTGTTTCGTATGCATCAATAACTTTGCGTCGTGAATTAGCAAATCCTATTGGACTCATTCTTCCCAATGACTTATGAGGATGTCCGAGATTATAGTCAACCTCTCTCCACATGTCAGCTTTTACTTGCAACTGACTAATGCTTTCAAATATGTACGCATCTAAAACATCTTCTCTGAATGTTCTGTTGAACCTTTCTATAAATGCATTCTGTTTTGGTTTACCTGGTTCAATGTAAATTGGTTTTATGCAGCTTGCTTCACACCAATCTAGGTAATGAGTCGAAGTGAACTCAGGTCCATTATCTGTTCTTATCCTTTCTGGTCTTCCTTTCAATTCTATTACCCAATCAAGTACTCGTGTCAATCTCTGTGAGCAAATGCTGATACCTATTTCAATGGCAAGGCATTCTCTGTTGTAATCATCTATCACATTCAGTATTCTCACTTTCCTTCCGTCTTCCAGTCCATCACTCATAAAATCCATGCTCCAAGTGACATTGGGAAACAGTGGCTGAGCTAATCCTTCAGTATAGGGTCTACTTATTCTTTTCCTGTACTTTCTTCTGAGTTTCAAACCCATGTTATTATAGACTCTCCTGACTCTTTTTCTGTTCCATTTTAGGCCTTGCATCCTGATCTTTCCATAATAATAATCCATTCCCCTTGTGGGATATCTTTCTGCAAGTTCACGAAGCTTATTTTCTGTCTGACTATCGTCTTTTGCGCTGACTCTGTCCAGCGTGCTTCTGAATAAACCGATCGTTCGACAGATCAGACTTTTGCTAGAATCATAATTCTCTTGCAGGTAATGGAAAGCTTCTCGTTTGGCGCAAGGCCCTACCACTTTTTTGAGATCACATCCCTTGCCATCTCCAGTTGCAGTGCTTGTTCGGCATACATCCTCTTGAGCTTGGAGTTCTCTGACTCAAGTTCCTTCAGCCTTTTGAGGTGGTTGACTTCCATGCCTGAATACTTCTTGCGCCAATTGTAGAATGTTCCGACGTTGATGCCCAACTCTCTGCTGATGTCCTCGACTTTGCGGCCAGCTTCATTTTCTTTGATGGCCTTGATGATCTGTGTTTCTGTGAATTTTGACTTTTTCATACTCCTGAATTTAGTGTATTTTTAAATTATACAACGGAGCATTTTTGGGTAAGCCTTCAATCGAACTGTTAGATTTAGTCAATGATTTTCTTTCCATTCAGGGCACATACTTATGCCGACAGACGGATGTATCGCCTATATCGGGAGTGCTGACGAAGGAGGCATTCCCTGGTCATAGCTTCATTCACCCGCTCTCAGTAATTCTACTAATAATTTATTTGATTTCGTTTTTAATATGTCGATCGTTTTGGGTTCTTCGTAATTAAGATAGTAAGCCATCCAAATTAGTCTGTCATTTTTTAAATACCCATTTATTGTCATTGCTAAAGTGTAAGGATCTATTCCTTCAAAATTATATTTAGTGAGTATGATAAATGAAAATGATTCCTTATTTATATTGTATTTTTCTATGAATGTTGGAACACCAATTTCCGCTTCAATTTCTATTTTATCGATTTCTTTCGAAAATTCATCCCAATTTTCTTTAATGAAATTTTGGCTCAATATTTCTTCCAATTGACTTAGAATTTGATAATCTGCCTTGTAATTTTCTATTTCTTTCGTTCCGTATATTTTGAAATAATCATCAAAACTTATCAAGCCAAGACTATCCTTTTTTTCATACGTTTCATTGTTTAAGTAAAATCCCAATACTTTATTTACTGGTACTTCAGTTGCATCTGCTAATTGTTTTACAACTGAATCGAGATAACATTCTTTGTATCCATCTATTTTAGGAAGACAAATTTCAGTTCCAAACATTGCTTTCCTTTGACAATCTACATCCTGTGAGAAGAGTAAATTTGAGTTTAGTATGAATGCTATTCCTATCGTTAATATTATTTTTATATTATTTTAATTCAGTATGACTAACGGAAAATGATATGCGGAGGACGACCAAAGGGAGTCTTACGTCATATCTAGTGTTACCTACTGGCGTTCATTCACACTATCGATATTTCTTGCAAGTTACAGTTATTATTTGAAGACACCGAGGGGTGCTTGTAGCTCTCTGACACCGCAGGAACGAGGATGGCAGTGTGCTGCAAATGCGTTGGCTAATTGTAATAGTAATTCATAATCACACCTGCAATATTCCTCTACAAGTTTGATTATTAAACTTATTGTATGTTAAAATAATAACTTCAAAACCTCCTCACGAT
>CALBWK010000166.1 GCA_937969415.1 uncultured Saprospiraceae bacterium
TGGACATTAACGATGTTGTTCGGTGGAGGGCTATTAGCTTCTGATTATGGGACTTCTGATATTGCTGCACAAAGGCTAGAGTCATTAAGTCAAGGATTTTCTCTGTCTAGCCATTTTGGTGTATCTTATCAGTTGCCTAAAGGAATCCAGTTGAGTACAGGCTTAGAGTATAGCCATTATAGCCAATTGTTTCAGTGGTCAGGGCAGTATATAGCTGATAGAGATGGAGTTTTTGTAGGGCGAGAAATTCCGTCCAATTTACAAGCTGAAGAGTATATATTAATCGTTAAGGATAGACAACTCGTGAAGTATAATTCTAGAGCTTTTGTTGATATTCCATTGGCACTAAGTCTTAGAAAAGAAATTAGTAGTTGGGTTGTGGAGCCTTTTGCATCTGTAGCCTTTAATATCCTCGATACACAAAATGGATATGCTGTCAATGAGAATGGCATCCCACAGACATTGAATATTTATGCTTATAAGTTATCACCTAAGGTGGGGCTAGGCTTGGATGTAGAAAGGCGCTTATCCGAATCCTGGGGCTTAGTAGGTCGCGCTGCTTACTATAGAAGAAAGATTGGCGATGGTGTAGAGGACGAAGTTGTTAGAACACCACAGATGAGTGTGGGGCTGCGTTATGGTTTGTAGCCTTACTCAGGGTAATTATTGGAATAGATCTATGAAGCCTTTATAGAAGTTGATTGTGGCCGGGATGGATTTTTCCTTGCCTGATTCTGCTGTAAAATTTGAGAAACCACTTGTCTGTTACTAGCCCGATAGATTTATTCTTCTTGATTTGTACCGCCACCCGCCTTTTGTATTCCCCTTTGAGAATATTATCTTGCAGGTATGAAGTACCTTGTTATTCTATTGACGATAGTATCAGCTTCTGTGGCCCAAGCGCAGACAGAGTTAGAGATGCAATTATTCGAATTGCCAGATGTTATATTTAAACAAATAGATACTCCAGAAGGATATGTGTCTGCTTATCAGCTCAAGATCAAGCAACCCATAGATCATAATGACCCGAGCAAAGGCCATTTTTATCAGAGAGTATTTTTGAGTCACAAGTCTTATGAGTCGCCTACCGCCATTATAACCAATGGCTATGGCCGCCCGACCAACCGTATCACAGAAGTTGCCAAGCTCGCTGCTGCTAACCAACTACAAGTTGAGCATCGCTATTTTCTAGAGTCGAGTCCAGACACCTTGGACTATGAGTATCTAGATTTTGAACAAGCAACGGCAGACCTTCATCATATCACGACTTTGTTTAAGAAACTCTACACTGGTAAATGGATCAGTAGTGGCATCAGTAAGGGTGGTACCACAACCATATTCTACAGATATTTTTATCCTGACGATGTAGACGTTTCTATTCCTTATGTAGCCCCAGTCAATCACAGTGCAGAAGATCCTCGTATATATGATTTTCTGGACAAAGTCGGTACGGCCGAGTGTCGCGCTGATATAAAAGCATATCAGATTAAGATGTTAGAGGAAGCCGAGGAAATGAAATCTTATTTGAAATGGTTTGCTAAAGGTCAAGGCTTAGAATTCAGCTATATCAATATAGATGAAGCTTATGAGTACGCAATCCTAGAATACCCATTTTCTTTCTGGCAGTGGGGGAGCGATTGTGCGACCATTCCTGACGCGTCTGCTCCTCGAGATACTTTGATGCAGCATTTTGTAGATGTGGTGGGCTTACAGTTTTATTCTGACGCCAGTATGGAGAGTTTTGGTTCTCATTATTTTCAGTCTGCAGAGGAGATGGGTTATTATGGTTTTGAGATTGATGAATTCAAAGGTCTTATCAAGCACCTTGATACCAACTCTAACCCTTCAGCGATATTTACGCCAAAAGGAATGGAAGTGCCTTTTAAGGGAGAGCTGACCAACAAGGTTTATAAGTGGACACAGGAAACAGATCTTCCCTTTATCTACATCAATGGCGCTAATGACACTTGGTCCGCGACAGCTGTTCCAGAAGTCAAGAGTAGTCCTTCTTTATGGTTTTTCATGAAAGATAAATCTCATGGCGATGCCCGTATAAAAAATCTAACAGAAGTGAATAAACAAAGATTGGTGAGAAGGCTAAGCAGTTGGTTGGAGCAGGAATTAGATGCTGGGGTGTTGGATTAGAGTTGGTGGGGTGTTAATGTAACCACACTATTTTCGTCTCGAGCAACGCCGAGAGATCTCCGTTCTCGGCAACTACTAAGTTCAGATTGGAGCCCTGGAGTTTCTCACTAAGACATAGTTTATTAGTAAATTGATTACAAGTCTTTCGTGTCAAGTGTACACATTACGAGAACGGAGATTCCTCCGTTTCGCTTCGCTGCAGTCGGAAAGAAAAAGGGGGGCAGATTAAGTTGGTTGCTATTGGTTAGTCCTAGTTTTTTTACTCGAGCACCGCCGAGAGATCTCCGTTCTCGGCAACTATTTAGTTCAGATTGGATTCTGCAATTTCTCACTTAAATAGAACTAGAAAGTACATTGTAGACAAGTCTTTCACATCAAGTGTGCACATTACGAGAACGGAGATTCCTCTGATTCGCTTAGCTGCAGTCGGAAAGAAAAAGTGAGGTAGAATAAGTTGGTTGGTGTTGGTTACTCCTAGTTTTTTTCGTCTCGAGCACCGCCGAGAGATCTTCGTTCTCGGTCACTACTAAGTTCAGATTGGATTCTGCAATTTCTCACTTAAACATAACTAGAAAGTACATTGTAGACAAGTCTTTCACATCAAGTGTGCACATTACGAGAACGGAGATTCCTCTGATTCGCTTAGCTGCAGTCGGAAAGAAAAAGAAACAATTACTCACTACTTTACAACCCCAAAAAAGGATACCTCTCCCCAAGCGCTCGTCTCTCCTCTGCAACTTGGGCAAGAAAGCGCTGATGTGCTGCAGATTCTGGAAAGAGCGCTCGGTGGTTTTCTTTGGAGACGAGCTGTTGTACGTCAGATCGTATATCCACTTCTTTTGGATCGAGGAGGGTAGATTCGAACAAATTAAAGATGGTATCTATCGCTCGGGTACTCGGATGTATGAGATCATCAGCGTAGTAGCGATAGTCTCTCAGTTCATCTGTGAGCATTTCGTAGGCGGGGAAGTAATGCGCTTGGGAATGGGCTTGCACCCATTGGTGAGCAGCGACGAAAAGTAGGGATTTACTGAGTCTGTCCTCTACAAGACCGTTTTTGATATGGCGGACAGGACTGATAGAGAGGACATAGTGGATCTGCTTGCTACTTAAGGAATCTAGGGTTGTTTTGATGTCTTGGAGGGCAGTGACAATGTCGGGGATTGTCATCAACTCTTTTTCGAACTCTCCACTCGGGCGCTTATGGCAGTTATTGACAATGCGATTGGTGGCTCTAGAGCGGTAGACATAAGCTGTGCCGAGAGTTATTAAGACCACTGAAACCTCCCGTGCTTGCTGGCTTGCGGCCGTTAAGCTGTCTTCTATCAATTGTCTGTGTTGGACTTTGTTAGGGTGGTTATAGGTGCTATGGAAATCAGGATGACTCCATATGCCTCTAAGTTGCTGAGAGTCAATCGTATGCAGCGTATTTGGAGATTGAAGCATCTTAACTACAGAATATAGACTCGCGGCGTTAAAGGTAATACCGGAAGGATTTTGATGAATATTGTATTTGAGAGTACCCATTTTCTTCGCCATATTGACAGAAAAGCAAGACCCTAGAGAGAGGATAGTATCAGAATATTTGATTCTGAAGGGGAAAACTGGGGTTTTGATATGGGTAAAATTTATCATATGATATTTATAAAGAACTGCAAATCAATAAGTTAAGTGATTTATCCGTTAATTTGGCATATTGATTGTTTAGGATAAGACGTTATCTGTTCCTTCTCCCGACAATTCTAAAGGGGAGAGATGGGAAATAGCCTCAAATCTTCGTTTTTTCATTTATATTTCTACTTTTATACACTAACTTAGGAGACTACTAAGGTTTTCACATTAACTACGAAGAAAAAATACATTTGATGAGATATTTTAAAAGCTTCCTTGTCTTGGCTGCCTTATTTGTTGGCACGAGTCTAATGGCACAGGATATCCATTTCTCACAGTTCTATATGTCACCGCTTAACCTCAATCCAGCATTGACGGGTGTGATGAACTGTAACACGAGAGTTGTTGGTAACTACAGAAACCAATGGTCTCAGGTTCTTAGAGGAGATGCTTACAACACATATTCTGTATCTTATGATCAGAAGATAGCTGTAGGACGTTCTGACTACTTCGGTATCGGAGGGACATTCTGGGGAGATAGAGCAGGAGAGTTGAGCTATGGTACAACTCAAGGAAGAATGTCATTCTCTTATAGTAAGAAAATGGGTGGCTACAGAAAGAAAGCCCATTATTTAGTATTTGGAGCAGATGCAGGTATCACACAGAGAAGAGTGGACTTGACCAATGCGAGATGGCCTTCTCAGCATGATGGCAATGGCGGTTTTGACCAATCTAAAATTGTTGATCCAGGAAGTGAATTCAACTCTGACTTCTTGCACGCAGATGTATCTGCAGGTTTGGTATGGTTTAGTGTATTGGACGATAAGAACAGTTACTATGTAGGAGCTGCTATTCACCACCTTAACCAACCTAATGTTACTTTCTTTGGAGGTAATGTTACTGAGGCATTGACAAGTAGATTTACACTACACGCAGGTGGAGAGTTTGAGATGAATAAGGATATGAGTTTCGTTCCAGGATTCATTTATATGAGCCAAGGAGAGCATCTAGAGATCAACTTAGGTACAAGTATCAGATTCAATCTAGGATCTAGATCTGACGGCCAGTCATGGCAGTTGGGTGGATGGTACAGATTGGGTAACCAAGTAGATGGTGGTATTCACTCTGATGCAGTTATCATCTCTACAAGATTTGACTATGGCAACTACGGTATAGGATTCAGTTATGATGTTACAGTTTCTCAATTGAGACAAGCTGGTAACTTCAATGGAGCATTTGAGTTCTCACTCAACTACCTTATCTGTGGTCCTGAAAAGAGATCAGTATACTGTCCTAGATTCTAAGACAGCTTAAGAATAAAAATTAAAAATCCCTTGTGCCTCTTTGGTGCAAGGGATTTTTTCGTTTTAACCCAATGAGGTGAGGTCGCGCTGAAAATATTGAGTATTTTGGGCAGGCAAAGTATAGTTCCCTTCGTTTTTAGTAAACACTCAACTCAATATTGGAGTCTTTTATCTTACTAATCTTTTGAAATAATGTTTGGAAATAAGAAAACTGGACCGGATGCAGTGGCCCCTACGGGCGGAATGTCGACAATCAATACACTGGTAGAAGGCACACAAGTAGAAGGTACTATCACAACGCAAAATGACCTTCGTGTAGATGGACATGTCAATGGCACTATCAATTGTGAAGGAAAATTAATCATAGGCAGTTCTGGCTATGTCAATGGTGATGTGGTAGCCCATAATGCGGTCATCGAAGGGCGATTTGACGGCAACTTACAAGTGCATGATGTACTCGACGTGAGAGAGACAGCAGAGGTCACTGGCGAAATTAAAACTGGTAAACTGCTCGTACAGAATGGAGCGACCTTCACAGGCAACTGTGATATGGGACACAAGATCCATAATCTTGCTGCAGAAGCGTCCTAGCTATGCCAGTAGATAAGGAAAAGCGGCAAGCAGGTATACGAAAGGTCAAGGCTTATACCAAATACTCAGGTATGGCCTATCAGATTTTTGGCCTACTTGCAGTGACGATTTGGCTTGGACTCAAAGCTGATGCACACTTCGGTAATGAATCAAAACTGATTACGGCTGGTGCTTCTCTAGTAGTTTTGATCGCTTATCTATATAAGCTGAGTACGACAGTCTTGAAGAAATAATATGTCTATATCTGATTTTATAAAACTTCTCTTAGGAGCGGCTCTACTTTCTGTAGTGAGTTTTTTTCTGATAAATGTTTTTGTAGAGTTGGCTGGGTATTTCCCCTTTCTGATGATGTCTATTATTTTCTTTACACTTCTAGCGGTAGTGGCTTATATTTTCGGTGAGCTGTCCATACGGAGAAGTGGCGGAGCAGGTTATATAGGTCTAGTTATCGCCAATGTATTTCTCAAGTTGGTTGGCTCTTTTGTTTTTGTGGCCTTGTATGCCAAATATAATCCACCACCCAATAGAAATTTTCTCATTCCTTTTTTGGTGACTTATCTTGTCTACACTGCTGTGGAGACTTATTTTATGAGTCAGCAAGCGAGGGGTAGGAAGTAGATGACTACTTTTACAGAGCTATGCTACCCATTACACACAAAGAAATATCTCTACAGCGGAAGGTGCCTGTACACTCACCGATACTCTGTGCTCGCCTAGATCATCTTGATATAGACACGGAAGCTTTTATAGAGCACTTTACCGATTCGTTTAAGTCGATGGACTGGGATTATTACGATGTGAAGCGTAAGCAATATGAACTCCTACTAGCCCACGCAGTTGAAATTCCATTCGAGAAGTTTAAGAACTATTATACAGGGAGCAGTATCGATGCCAAGGACTTCTTAAGTTCACTGACAGACGATGAAAGTTTGTTGCAGGAGTGCTTAGAGATAAAGCCTTGGCGCCGCCGCTCTGTTTGTTCTTTTGAGATGCAAGTCAAGCCTCATACATTATCACGTATCTATCCTCAAGCCTTTAAGCAAGCTGTTGATGGAGCAGATATACGATCCTTGCCAAGGAATTTTTCTCAGACAGACTCACAGTTGATCGATAGTGCTCTGTTCCAGTCCTTTGTGATGAGGATAGGGGAGGAGGCGCAGAAAGTGACACCCCATATTGATATCAAGAAGATGCGACTGACAGCACATTTTATGAGTGTCAAGGCGAGACAATTGGTGCCAGGTAATAATTCTCCTGAAGGTGCACATGAGGATGGTGCAGATTTTATTGTTTCTGCCTTGGTTATCAATCGTGATAATATTACAGGCGCTAAGAGTCAAGTCTTGGAGAAACTTGCTGACGGTTCATTAGTGACCTTATTTGAACGAGAGTTGCAACCCGGAGAGTTTTTATTCCAAGCAGATACGGGTGAAGAAAAACATTATGGCAATGACTTATGGCATTTTGTGACACCTTTTTATGTCGATGATCCTACTCAGGAATCTTGGAGAGATATTATAGGCTTAGACGTAGAAATTGTCGAGCCTAAGGCCTGAGTTTTATTTGAGCAGCGGGGTAGCTAGTGAATGATAAAGCTTTTGGAGACAAAATTATGTTCATCATTATAGAAGCTAACCCAATAGACACCGATTTGAAACAGACTAAGGTCTATGGAGAATCTCTGTTCAGAATGATCGATGTCCTTAGACCACAGCTTTGCTCCCAAGCTATTAAATATCTTTATCTGCCCACCACCATTTATTTTAAATAGCTCTACAGTTAGCGGCTCAGAGCTTGACAGTGGGTTGGGATAGAGTATAAGATCCGCACCGGAAGTATTGTCTTGTAATTCTGAAGTGTGGATACCGACGCAATGACAATACGCATTATAGCGATCATTGATGGTGTAATCATTTTCATCATCACAAGACTCACCTATGAGGCTGTCATTGCACGCTTCATCAGCTTGTGTGTAGCAAGGTAGTCCGGCAAGTTTGTCTACAATGACATCCATAAATTCGGTTGGCGTAAAGGTCTGTGCTCTGGGTTCATCTCTCCAGAAGGGTTCTATCATATTCATATCTGCGCCATCTCCATTCCAAGCCCATCCATACAGTGGCCAGCCGTTGATATAGCATTCATCGATAATAGAGCACCAATCTGCACCGCCAGTAGAGTTATCACAAAACTCACCCACCATACAATCCGCTCCCGTAGCATCTAGATAAGCCAAGTCACTGTGAGAGAGCCATCGCTTTTGTTCTATATTGAATGCACTGGTGTAGACATGAATAGAGTAGATGATGTTTTGATCTTCAAAATGCTCGTAAGCATCGGCAGCAATCTTTGTTGCTTGCCCAAAACCTGGCACATCAACTATGACAGGCTCAGGGTAAAAAGGCCTAATTATTTCTATGGCTTCATTGTAGGCTTCGGCATAATCAAGAATATCTATATCGTGATCTCCCCATTCATTCATCAAGTTGATGACAATCGGGCCAGTGCTTGATAGAGCTTGGTAATTTATTTTCCACCAGTTGGCGGCCTTAATCAACTCTTCCTTTTGATTAGTTCCTAGTACTCTATGATTATGATAAGTGGCTATGACTTGATAGCCATTTTCATGTGCTTCTCTTATCCACTTTCTTGCTTGAATATTGAGATTGGGTTCTATTTCTATGCGTACAGCCTCTATTTCTGGATAGCTTCGCATTAAGTCCCAACCTATGTTTACATTGCCATTGTTGTAATAGGAGGCTTGTATATTGACACCGTTTTTTATTTCTATGTCTTGACTAAAAGAATTTCCTGCCACCAACAAAAGCGCACATAGGATAAGATGTTGTGTGCAATTGTAAAGACTCTGATGATGACAACTAATAATCAAATGCTAACATTGAAATGAACAATCAGTTACTATTCTTAAAAGATAACAACTGTGATTGATTAAAGTTATGTAGACACAAGATTTTTACGAAAATTGTATGAAGGCGACACTTTTTCAGCAATTTAACTCGCATTGACTTGAATAATTTCACCGAATCGCCTACTTAAGTAGCACTGAAGAATTATATTTAGAAGAGGTGAAATTTAAACTTTGGCCTCTTTCATTTTAGGTTATAAAGGCTAGAATTCCGTTAAGAACGGGCTTGTGTTTGAGCCGAAGGCGAGTTTAAG
>CALBWK010000167.1 GCA_937969415.1 uncultured Saprospiraceae bacterium
GGTCGTGGTCGTGATAGAGGTAGAAATCGCGGTGGAAGAAGCAGAGATAGGCGTAGTGGCTCTAAGTCTAGTCGTCACAAGGGCAGCTACAAAAAAGACAGAGACAAGGATAAGGATAAGGATAAGGACAAAGACACTAAAGAGAGATTTGAAAAGGGCCGCTTCAAGAAGAAGGACAAGGACAGCAAAGGCAAGGAAAAGAAGAAAAAGGATAGAGGACCTAAAAAAGCGAGATTTAGAGATAAGACTAAGCCAAAAAAATAGACCCCACCGAGAGGGTGAGGTCTATATATACCTTAGAAAAAAATATTCTTAATTCCTACAAGTGAATCCTACTGATTCTAACGCTGCAATTCTGTCAGCTGTAGTTGCATCATCATCCAGTAAAGCCAAGGCTGCATCACCAGTTGTACAAGAAGCTGTTCCTCCTACAGAAGACTGAGATCCATCATCACAGATTGTGTAATCACAGTCAGCTAATAAATCAACTTCAAGAGTACAAAGCATACAACCTTCAGGGATCTCTTCTTCATCGTCTCCACAAGAAACAACTGTGATAGAAAGTGCTAATAGAAGGAACAAGAATAAATTTTGAATTTTCATAACTAATTGTTTAAATGAATTATAGTTGTTATATATAAAAGCCTCAAAAATACACTTTTATAGACCTTTTGTCGTAGAAATATCAAATCAACAAAAAAAAGCCCCCACTAAGTGGAGACTTTAACACCTTATAGAGAATAATAATTAATCTACCGCACTGTTACCTGGGTAGAATGAAGTTGGCTTTGGCCTTCAAGAATAAATCCAAGTGTAGACAATCCTTCCTCGAATAGATTCCTGTTTATCTTGACATTATTGCTCATAACAGGCAGAGAAAATTCTAACTCACCATCAGAGTTAAAAATTTGTATGATAGAAATGTTTTCTTTAGTAACAAATGAGAGGACTTCTGTCTCAGCATTGTAATCAGCATGTGTAAATATCGCCAACTCTTCTACCGAAACTTCGATAAGTACTTTCTCAGAAGTCAAAAGTACCTCGGGGTTAGTTGTAGCAAAAAGGTTGGCAGTTGATAAGAACAATGTGAGGATGGTAAGATTTCTCATGGTTATTGGTTTTGCTCTTAAGACAGTTGAACGCCTCTCCTTCACCTGACAACCCCCTCTACACAAAAGCGGATTTATACTACAAGATTCCTACACGGTCACATTCAGTAATCAGAATTGTAAAGAATCTGTCACTATCTCTTTCCAAGTCCTATCTTAGCGGACATTAATGGACACTAAATCATCTTCTAAAGTCTCTATAATTAGAGTCAAGAGCGGGCAACAGCAAAATGTATTAGATGCTGTCACCACGGAGGCACCCTTAGAAATTTCACTCAGCCTCCCACTGTTACAACCCAAAATATATGACAAAAGTATCTCTATTACAATGCGTACACCTGGCGCAGACACCGCTCTAGCTCTAGGCTTTTTGTACAATGAAGGCATTATCAGTAAGATGGAAGAGGTTATAGAAATATTTGCGCAAGAGCACAAAGTCCATATCGTTCTCAATCATCAAAGCGATACCGTTCTCTCCAAACTCGATAGACATTTCTACACCTCCAGCAGTTGTGGTGTCTGTGGCAAGTCGAGCATAGAAGCGATACAGACAATAGTGCCGCCCATCGAGGGACCATCTATAAAATTATCAGTAGATAACTTATTGAACCTGCCGACAGCCTTGAGAGAAGCGCAGCAAGTATTTGAACAGACTGGTGGCATCCATGCGGCAGGACTATTCTCCTTAGATGGTACACTGATACATATCTCCGAAGATGTAGGGCGGCATAACGCTGTAGATAAGCTCATAGGCCATATGCTTACTAAACGTCAAGACATTAGTCAAGCGATCCTTGTTCTCAGTGGCCGTATAAGTTTCGAATTGGTACACAAGGCGGCCGTAGCGAGAATTCCTGTTATTGCCGCCATAGGGGCGCCATCCACCTTGGCCATAGAAACAGCAGAGGCTTTTGACATTACACTAGTTGGTTTTCTGAAGGACAATGGATTCAACTGTTATAATGCTGCACATCGATTGGAGATGTAAGACTACCCTCTTGACCCAAAATTCTCTAACTTGTCCCTATGTCTAAAGATGTACAACCCTCTGCCAAAACCTCAGAAAAACTTACAGGTCTTAAGACCACCACTCCTAAAGAAGTAGCGGCTGGCCTACCTGCTGTCAAGTCTAGTCTTAAGCATATCCGCAGTGAAATGCCCCTCGCCAAAGGGATGAAAGTCCTCAACAAGCTCAACCAACACGATGGCATCGACTGTCCAGGTTGCGCTTGGCCTGATCCAGATGATGAGAGGAGCCGACTGGGTGAGTACTGTGAGAATGGCGCAAAGGCCGTCGCAGAGGAAGCCACCTCTAAGAAGCTAACGGCAAAATTCTTTCAAGAACATAGCGTACAACAACTCGCAGAACTTTCTGACTACGAACTTGGGAAGAAAGGCAGAATTGCAGAGCCCTTAATACTCAAAGCAGGAGCTCAACATTACGAAGCCATCAGCTGGAAAAACGCCTTTAGCAAAATAGGTCAGCAACTCAAGTCTCTAGACAATCCCAATGAAGCCATCTTCTACACTTCTGGTAGAACGAGTAATGAAGCCGCTTTCCTCTACCAGTTATTTGTCAGAGCCTATGGAACCAACAACCTTCCTGACTGTAGCAATATGTGTCACGAAAGCAGTGGAGTTGCTCTCGGAGAAACTCTCGGCATCGGCAAAGGTTCTGTAAAACTGGAAGACTTTTATGAGGCAGAGGTTATTCTTATTCTCGGTCAGAATCCTGGGACAAACCACCCTCGGATGCTCACTGCTCTAGAAAAAGCCAAAAAAAATGGCGCCAAAATTATCAGTGTCAACCCTATTGTAGAATCTGGACTCGTCAGTTTTAGCCACCCCCAAAAAGTAATAGCCTTACTAGGAGGAAAGACCACTCTTACAGATCTATACCTTCAAGTCAAGATCAATGGAGATATGGCTTTGATACAAGCCTTGACTCAATTACTCCTAGAAGAAGAATCTAAAAATCCTGGTCAAGTTATAGATCAAGCCTTTATAGATAACAAAACACAAGGGTCTGAAGTCTACATAGAGCACATCAAGAAAAAAGACCCCAACACATTAGCCCAAGAAGCAGGACTCACCCTCGATCAAATCAAGGCCGCAGTCAACATTCTTGCACCCGCTAAAAAAATAATTGCCTGCTGGGCGATGGGGTTGACCCAACACAAAAACTCTGTCAATACGATCAAAGAAGTCGTCAACTTACTCCTTCTTAAAGGCAGCATAGGTAAGCCAGGCGCTGGAACCTGTCCCGTCAGAGGCCATAGTAATGTGCAAGGTGATCGGACTATGGGCATCCACGAAAGGCCACCGCAGCGCCTGCTAGATGCATTACAGAATCGATATCAATTCGATCCGCCAACTGCACACGGTTATAATGTTGTAGAAGCAATAGAAGCGATGCATGCAGGTGCTGCAAAAATTTTCTTTGCGATGGGTGGCAACTTTTTGTCCGCGACTCCAGATACGATGTTTACAGCTGAGGCATTGAGAAAATGTGCACTTACTGTTCAGGTATCTACAAAACTGAATCGAAGTCATCTCGTCACTGGGGAGGAAGCCATTATATTACCTTGCCTTGCTCGGACGGATATAGATATGATTAAGGGTACCCTTCAGTTTGTCAGCGTAGAAAATTCAATGGGAGTCGTGCACAGCTCTCGCGGGCAGCTAACACCTATATCGGATCAGCTCCTTAGCGAGCCAGAGATTGTTACCCGCCTAGCAAAGGCGACACTTGGTGAGTCATCTATCCCCTGGGACAGTTACGCAGACAATTATGACAGTATTAGGACCGATATAGAGCAGTGCATTCCGGGCTTTGATGATTATAATAAGAGAGTCAGAGAAAAGGGTGGCTTCTACTTACCTAATGGCGCAAGAGAAAACGACTATAAAACCAAAACAGGAAAAGCGCACTTTACCATATCAGATACAACGCCTATCCCACTCCAACCACACGAGTACCTAATGATGACGGTGAGGAGTCACGATCAATTCAACACAACCATCTATGGCCTCGACGACAGATACCGTGGCATCCTCAATGAGCGCAGAGTCATTATGATGAATAAAAAAGATATGCAACTCGCCAGCTTAAAAGAAGGTGCTGTCGTAGACTTATATAATCGCTATGGTGGTGTAGAAAGAGTTGCGCCAAAATTTATTGTCGTAGGCTACAACATACCTCAAGGCTGTGTCTGTACTTATTTTCCTGAAGCTAACGTGCTTGTTCCAATCAAAAGCAAAGCAGATAAGAGTCATACGCCAACGAGTAAGTCAGTGGTGATAGAGATTGTTGAGAGAGCTGAGATATAAAGATTGTATTTTTTTGTTTAGCAAAAACAAAAAGGGATGCATAACTTGAGTTACGCATCCCACTTTAAAATATTTTATTACTTAATTACACCTATCTAGCAGTTCCAGATTTGGTATGCACCTTAATCACACCAGAGTGGCCTTCCTGTCCATATCTCGTTAGATCCGAGAGACTGGCTATAACTTCTACCTTCTTGATATTATTGGGATCCACAGAATTATTAGCCCTACTGTAATCTCGTCCAGAAGGATTCTTGTCGATATAGATAAATGGTCTCGTATCCGAAGTCAAACTACTTAGACCTCGAATCTGTAAACGGATATCAGGATCGACTCCCGTTACTTTGACATTAGAGTTATGCCTCAAAAAATCAGCTAAACTTGTATAATTCTTAGAACTGACGACTTTTGAATCTGAGTTGGCATTGTTGGTTGTAGTACAACTACTGACAGACAACATTAGTGCGAATAGATAAAAAACGATTCTATACTGCATAATTTTCTTTTGTATTGATTACAAGTTACTAATTATTACCTTCCTTGTAGTCACCAAATGCTCTTTTTCTATAACCACATAATAGAGCCCCGAATTAAGATGATTGACATCCATAGATACAGAATCATTAGATTCTACATCGACAATTTCAGAAACTCTTCTACCCACTGTATTAATCAAGTATACTCTTGAGTCTAGCAATTCATCCGCTTCTATATTGATAATGTCTGTGGAGGGATTAGGAAAGACTTTTATGCTGATCAAAAATTCAAACTCTTCGACAGCCAATGGAGAAGTCGTACAAAGCGGGATGACACCTCTTTTATAAGATAGGGGTGAACCAATCGAGATTGGGTCGGGGTGAGTATTGAGATGCGTGGCCGAAGTGAGAAGCCCAATTTTATAATTTACCATTCAAAATTATATGTGAGCCTGCGCTGCCCTCTGACTCCCTGAATGGAGAACTGCTGCCCGTATACTCCTCTTTGTCTGAATTAGGATGGATGAGATTTACGGATTAATAGGATTTTTGATTCCCTCTATCTTTCTAAAGAGAAGCGTCTCGCAAACCGAGCCATAAAAACCACTGAACCGCTGAACTGGATAACCGTTGTGCCGTAAACGGCCCCAACCACCCCCTGAAATAAAAAGCAAAAAAAAGCCTGCCGATTATCAAATAATCAACAGGCCGCATTATTACTTACAAATATAATCTAAGGCCGATGGACCCTAAAAGCTATTGCATGCTTATAAGAACTTGTGAAAAACAGATCCCTCTCCTCATCATAGACAACATCATTATTGTACGAAGAGTTAGCATAGCTCCGCTCTCTATGTACGGTCTTCCCGGTGAGTGCATCCAGAATCATAACCGAGCCATAGCCCCAGGCGGTGAACACCAGTAGATCTTCCTTCTCATAATAGACCATATTATCAGTACAGTTAGCCCCTCCTTCTGGATTATTCCATAATAATTGTCCAGTGGATGGATCTAAGCAGGTGACATCATGCTGACCATTGTTGACATACAGTCGGTCGCCATGGACCAGATGATTTGTCTTATTCCATATCGACCAAGGATAATCAAAGGAATAGGACCACAACTTCTCTCCTGTCTTGGCATCTAATGCATGTATTCTCCAGGCTGCACCTGTTATCACAATGTCCTTATACAAGACTGGAGGGTGTGATCCATTGGAAGCAAACTCTGCTGTGACATCCTTGGCGCGCCAGACAATCTCGCCGGTCTCTGTATCTATGGCTATCATGTCTTGTCTTGAATCTTCGGGAGGACGAAGTGCATAATGCCTTTCATTCATTATCATCAACTCTTTTCCCAATTCTGCATCAGTGTAGAATACTGGGGGCGATAAATTTTTACCACCCAGACTATCCGTAGGTGCATGGTAATCAATCCTCCTATCCCCTGTCAAAAGATCGAATGACATCATCTCCGACAATCTATCGGGTGCATGTATACCATTGGAAATCACTTCTATGTAGATGCGCCCATCATGGTGGACAGGCCCTTTTGACCTTTGATAACCGCCTTCATCGATGAAGCCATAGGTCCATAATACGGCTCTGGCCTCCAGATCATAGACGAAAATGGCTCTGCCTGTCACTGCCACATAATGCTTATCCACTAAGAGGGCATAGTAGATTTCACTGTTGCCAAGAGCTTCATAGACATATTCCCAGTCTTTCTGTCCCGTCATCTTATTGAAAGCCTTGATGGTAGCTGGATCACCGATGTCTCCTCCTACTAACATATGGTCTCCATATTCCAAAGTATTGTCTGTACCTACCACCTCTTTCTCAAAATCCACTCGAGTCGCCCAGAGCATCTCAAAGGCACTAAAGGGTTCCTCTACTGGAGGGTCTGGTGGTACCACCAGCTCTTCTGTAGGGCCACAAGATGATAAAATAATAATGCTGAAAATGTAAGTGACTGTTTTTCTCATTTTCTATTTGTTTTGAAATAATCTTGACCTAACCCATCATCAAAGATTTTTCCGATGGCTTCTTCCATGTTACTGTCATTCTTAAGTTGCATATGATTAGAGCCTTCCATAACCTGCACCTCATGATTCACCCCTGGTGCTGCCATAGAGGACTCTGTCAAGATAAAGCCATCTGCCTGTTTATGCAAATAATTGGAGACAAATCTTGTCTGTGTCTCTATGTCATCACAAATACCAGGATCTTCGTCACAATCAATGGGAAAAGAAAATTGAGTAGATGGTCCATTATTAATAATGCAAGTACACGACTCTTCGGCTTCAACTTCAATAGTTTCAGCACCTATGAGGTTCCTATAACTACTGTTAAGATCATCAAGAAATCTCAAACCTTCTCTAAATGCATCCCTATTTCTATCATAACGCAACTCCCTTTCTATAGCCCAAAGTGGACAAATCCACCCCCATCCTGGAGCTCTCTCATCCCAGTATATCTCACGACTTTGATACCAATCAGTAAGATCTGTAAACTGTCTTATTCCAACCTCATCCGAGGCATCAGCTTCAAATAAAGGATATTCTTGGGGTGTCGAACCCGGCATTAAAGCGCCAAAAAATCTGGCTGTAAAAGTCTCATCTACATTTGATTCCCATGAGTAAAAAGCAGCTCTATTAGCAGTAGGCATAGGAGGGATTGTTGAAGCACTATTTGTTGTCAAATCTTCTTCAATTCCCTCTAAGATAAACTCGTTGAGTCCTAAATCTAGAAATGGACCGGTACCGAATTCACATACATTGTCAATACCATCTCCTAGTACCCCAATTCCAATTAAAGTCTTGGCAATCCCTTGCCACAAACCAGAACCAAGCTGTTCCTCAAGTTGCTCAAACGCTGGACCAGCAGCTAATGAAGAACATGCATCATCTAACACTGCCTGAATCCGTTCAGGCTGGTTAACTATTACATCAGCTACTTCTGCACCTTGATGTGGAGTGGATAACGTAATTAAACCATTGTACAACGGGTAACCATCTTCATTAAAAAGTTCGCCCATTTGCCTCATCACAAGGCCACCTTGACTGTGTGCAATGACGAAATTCCTTTCTGTATTGCCCTCTTCATCAAAATTACTCTTCAAGAAGCCACTGACAGCATCTGCAGCATCCTCTAATGATCCCTGAGTAGAATTATAGTTTGGGATATCCGTATTCTGATTGACTTGATACAATCCTTTAACATACTCTGCAGGGATATGCATTCCACTCAGATCAGTACCTTTCCAGCCATGTAGCCATACAACTTCTCTATCCTTCGGTTCCTCAGGACACCCGGTTGGTGGATTACCTGAAACTGACCAACATTCATCTTCTCTATCAGTTACCCCATCTCCATCACTATCTAGATCATCACAGTTTAATATACCGTCACCATCTATATCCTCTGCTACTCCGTCATGTTCATAATCATCTGTTAATCCATCTCCGTCCCTATCAATTATCAATATAGTGGCAGGCTCTTTTATAGAATAAACTGATTTGGATATAGGATTTACAACTTTTGTAGTACAATTAGTAGAATTTTGCCCAGATTGGGCTTGCAAAATAATTGGAAAGATGGTAAACAATCCGAATCCTATTAAAATATATCGAAACATAATTATTGCTTTATGAATTTTGAATTAAATGAATGAATTCCTTGTTCTACCTTAACCCAATAGACTCCTGGTGGACAATTGATTGTTGAAAAATCAAATTCAGTTCCCAATAACTTCCTGACATGTATCTCTCTCCCTTGATTATCAAAAATTGTAATTATGCTAAATCCATCATAAGGAGGCAACTCAACATAAAGTCTGTCATGCACAGGATTTGGTCGAATAGTCAACTTGCCAACTTCAGAACTCCTAAGTGACAAATCACTATCAACAATATTAGCTCCAACAGGACACAAGTCCACATAGTCTGTAAATTCAGTTACACCAATTTTATTATAACAATCACCATTAGAAAATGATGAATAGGTGATTTCAATGCTTTTTGACAAAAGATTCTTAGCCAGACCACTGTTATACTCAAACTTATATTTCCGCTCTTTTATCAATTCATTATTCTCGTAATGCAATACAGTTTGGGTTTTACTTAATGGATCCCACTCAATTCTGATGTCTGGTCTTCTAATTATTAGTCCAGCATTGCTCCCATTAATTTCAAACCCCATGTTTCTATACTCATTAATAGCCGATTGGTCTGGGATTCTAAATTCAAAATTTGCAATGATTCCGTTGTTCGCTGCTAAATCATTCATAATATCATAGGCTTCCCTTGACATTTCGGAATGCGGAATTTCCAAATATTTATCTACGCCTGACATCTTGTATGCGCCATTAATGGTAGAGTCAGATATAGCACCGGGCCATCCTCCTGTGAGATACTTATTAGAAAAATCGTAGTAAGAAAACATACCCTCACTTGAAGATCGATTATAGATAGGTATTTGGTACCATTGAGGAAACATATTTTCGGTATCCAGATATCTACTGTCCTTTACCATATTATCAGATTCGTCCAGATAGTAATGGTAATCTTTGGTATACTTGATATTTTGAAGTAAGAATTTATCTTGTAATGTGAGATTACTTAAATCAATATTTTCAGACACCTCTATGTGCTCCTCATATCGTTCTCTGTAAACGATATTAGTAATTATAGTTCCACCAGAAGAAGTTTCGCACCCGTTTGTCACATATGGAACACCCTTACACTTACAATTCTCATCATACATATCCCAAACTGTAAAAGGGTCTCCGTCATCACAGCTAAGTGGTTTATTTATTACAAGGCAATTAATTGGGTCAAAATAGTCTTCAGTCCCATCGCAGCCATCATCCACATCGGGAGCCTCATTCACAATCACACAGTTCTCGGCATCGAAATAGTCAAGAGTCAATGTACAACCGTCATCAGGGTTAGGGGGTATGTTTACAATCGTACAATCTGGTAATACTGAGTCTTCTGTAAGCGGACAGCCATCATCAGGCCAGACATCACCACAGTCTGTGGGCTCACCTATGCACTCACAGTTTTCATTGTACTGATCATTGTAGGTGAGAGGGTTACCATCGTCACAGTAGTCTCCAGGGCCAGTGCTGTGGGCAGCGTCATTTGGTGAGCAGTCGTCTGGATCACAGATGCCGTCACCATCGGAGTCAGTGCCATCGAGACACTCGGGGACAGGATCACAAGGCATAGCAACATAGGCCTGACAGTAAGTTCTGCCATCTCTCCACGAAGCCCTCCATGAGCCAGAGTCGCAACAGCCCAGCGTGATACAATCAACAACATCGACTCCTGCATAAAATCCGATGGAGGCCCATTGCGATCCACATCTGAAGGATACAAAAGGAGATCCTTCATATGTGTCTATACAGACCTCCACTTCTCCACTAGCATCCGTAGAAGTAGTGAATATGGGAGTACAATTCTCCAAGGTCGTCTGTGCAAGCGTATAGTGCACTTGCAAAAAACCACATAGGAGTGTTAATAAAATGAAATTTCGTTTCATTATTAAAGTTTAAGCATGAGGAACCCTCAGCCCCTGCGCTTCAGGACCAGATTCCTTTTAAATCAGTTTTTGCGCTACGGATGCACAAGCCATAAGTGTAGAGAAGTCGCTATCTTTGCAGCCTCATTTAGCGATGGGATGAGGGTCTGCCTGCTGTATCGACAGTAACGTGGACTCTCTTTATTTCAGAGCATAGCATCCTACCTGACCTATGGTCAGTTATTTTTTTCTCGCCTTGGTAATTCATAATAGCTGTTCGAAAATCAGTGTACATTGTTCTAGACATACTGCTCTCCACATACAAGGTAAGTTGTAAAAAAAAAAAAAACGAATCTGCGAAGTGCTATTCACGACTTTCAGACAAATTAATTTTTAAAAATATGTACAAGGCTGACTTTCAGATAGAACAGAAATGTTATATATCACCTTCTCTTAAATCTTAATAGAGTAAGACCTAACCACTCACGCAGCAATTAAAGTACGAGCCTTTTAGAATAAAGTCAGGTAACAAAAGGAGAAATTTAGAAGTGAGCTTAAAATTAGAAGCAGGGCTCTCGTGTCTAGCACTCTCATTACGAGAACGAAGATTCCTCTACTCCGCTGCGCTACGATCGGAAAGAAAAAGGAGTGCTATAGTGTGTAGGGGACGATTACTAGTGAAGTACATATACAAGGAGTCAGCATTTATAATTTACAACTAGAAGCAAGGCGCTCGTGTACAGCCCCCTCATTACGAGAACGAAGATTCCTCTGCTGCGCTGTGCTACGATCGGAAAGAAAAAGTAGTTAGCAAGGTGTTAGGGTAACAAATAAATGTGAAGGAATTGTGAGCAGGCAGCATTCACAATTTATAATTCAGTAATTCACAATTAAGAGGCTTAGCACTGCGGCCAGCTCCAGCTATGCACTATGCACTAAAAGCCTAGCGCTCGCGGGCAGCCCCAGCTATGCACTAAAACCTACATCTCCACTCCCCTATCATCCAAGTTATCTAGTAATCTCTTTAGGTACTTGGACTTAAGGTAATAAGACTTGATGGCAGTGAGTTGCTCTTGTTGAGGGGAAGCCATATCAAGGGAAGCCATATTCTTTTGTACGTGCGCTTCTATATCGGATTGGAAGGTGGCGACTTGGGTCTCTATTTTGTTACGGACGTCTGGATTGGGATCCATTTTATAATCCATAATGGCTTCATTGAGATCCATCATTTCCATAAGAAATTCTTGAGGCATCGACTCTTTGCCTTCTTGAAAATCGACACCGAGTAGTTGGAGCACATACTTGAGGCGTTGCTGTTTATTTTTGAGGATTTTGTAGCCTGTGTTGATGTCTGAAGTAGTCGACAAGGCGGAGGCTTGCGCATCGGCACTGGCCATCGCGAAGTTGTCGGGGTGATATTCCTTACTCAGTCTGTAATAGGCCTGAGTGAGGGCTTTTTTATCCACCTCAAAACTGAGCGGCAAGTCAAATAATTTGAAATAATCCATTACGATAAACTTGTAATTATGATTGCTATATGACTCTTGATAGATCTAATCCAAAAGAAAAAATCATAAGACCCATCAATAAGAAGAAGCCAATAAGTGTGGCGATTTCCATAAATCTATCTGGAATCTTGACACCTGTAATCGACTCAAAAAGCAGGAACATCACATAGCCACCATCTAGTGCTGGTATCGGTAAGAGATTGATAAAACCTAGCAGCAATGAGAGACTCGCCGTCATCGACCAGAACCGCTGCCAATCCCAGTCGCTACCAAACATCGATCCGATGGTGATAAAACTGCCGAGGCTGTCCTTCGCTTTTATCTTACCAGAAAACATATGACCAAAGGCTTTGAGCTGATCAGTAATGAAGGTAATAGATCGTGTCCATCCTGCAGCTAAAGCAGCACCTGGTGCATAAGATTCATTTTCTATGGTGACAAAATTATTGAGGCCCTGAGGGTTGACACCCATTTTGCCATTCTTGAGATGGACAGTCTTTTCTATTGGTGTGCCGTGTCTATCAACAGTTATCTTTACAGAATTAGGTAAGACTTTTACGGGTTCTTTCTTTCCGAAGAGTCGTTGGAGCAATTTCTTTTTGACTGGTTGGAACGCCGACATTTTTTCTAGAAACTGATGTGCATATGGCGTGGCTTCTCCATTGACTGAGAGGACTATATCGCCAACTTGCAGACCCGCTTCTGCTGCACCAGTACCTTCATTTATATTAGCCAATATGTAGGGATGCCTCGGCGCTACGGCTTGGACGTTTCGATTTTCGTACTTAGTGAGTTTGGCGACGACTTCTTTGTTGACGGGTATAGTTATCGGACGACCGGCTCTTTCTATATAGATATTTTGGGCTTGATTGATGACCAGCTCTTTAGAGAAAGCTCCTGAACTGAATCGATCAAATATCACATCATCGATCTTTACAATTTTATCGCCATCTCTGAGGCCTAGCTCTCTACCGACTTCACTTACAGCTATGCCTTCTGGTAGACTATCATTGACGATATAATCTTTGCCCCACACATAGAGGACCATACTAAAGAGTAGGATACCTAGAACAAAATTGACAAAGACGCCGCCGACCATAATAATGAGTCTCTGCCACGCCGGTTTAGATCGGAATTCGTAAGGCTGTGGCTCGCTCTGCATCTGCTCCATATCAAAACTCTCGTCGACCATCCCAGAGATCTTGACATAACCTCCCAAGGGCAACCAACCGATACCGTACTCTGTCTCTCCTATTTGCTTTTTGAACAAAGAGAATCCTGGATTGAAGAAGAGGTAAAATTTCTCCACTCTCGTCTTAAACCATTTGGCCGCACTAAAATGCCCTAGCTCATGCAGTACAACTAAGATGGAGAGACTAAAAAGAAACTGTATTACGGTAATAAACATAAAATATGATTGTAAGTAAGGCTGTGTTAGCCACCTGATGGTGCCACAAAGGTACTAAATCGGTAGCGGTCTACTGCTTATAAGGCTAACTGCTAATTATAAGAGGTGGTTCCGCGAAAAAGCCTATTTCTTGTACTTTTAAGTCCTATGATATTGTTTTACGCCAAGAATCTGAGTGGCTCGCAAGCACTCCTCGAAGAAGATGAGTATCAGCACTGCATCAAGGTATTGAGACATAAGTCTGGTGACACTATCGAGCTGACAGATGGCGCAGGCACTAGAGCGCAGGGAACTATCACGGACATCAAAAAGAGAGAAGCGCTCATCTCTCTGGGACAGAAGACGCATACGGAGGCATCTGCTGGACAAATCCATCTCTACGTCGCACCTCCCAAGAATAGAACACGATGGGAATGGCTCCTCGAAAAATCAGTAGAACTAGGTGTCGACACCATCACTGCCCTCAGCACAGCCAGGACAGAACGATCAAGAATCAATGAAGATAGGACGCATAAGATTATACGCAGCGCGGCAATGCAATCTCTAAGGCCTTATCACCCCCGATATAAGGGTCAGATTACTCTTCCTAAACTTACCTCTGAGGCTACCCAATCGGATAAATATATAGCACATTATGCCCCTGCTCATCCCCAGCTCTATGACCTTAGGCCTAGCCATCAGCAAGTCCAGATATTGGTAGGTCCAGAAGGGGATTTTAGTCCTGAGGAGTTACAGCTTTGCCAAAATGTTGGCTATCTTCCAGTCAATATTTCAGACTATAGACTGAGAACAGAAACCGCGGCCATTACGACCATCACTATTCTTAAAACTATAAGGTTCTAAGTTCCTTAGAGTTTGACCGACATTTAGCATACATAAAAGACCCGTTTTCGTACAAAAACCTCTTGTTTTAACTAGTTTCATAACTCACAACACAATAAACAACTCCATGGCGTATTCACGAATTACCAGTTTTGTATTTCTTCTATTGACTATTTGCCTTACCTCGGCTGAAGCTCAGCTTATTATAAGCGAATACTCTGCTTCCAATATGAATGCCTTTGAAGACAACTATGGTCGATTTGAAGACTGGATAGAATTACACAATGCTGGTTCTTCAGCCATAGATCTAGAGGGCTATGCCGTTTCTGACAAAGAAGACAAACCTCAGAAGTGGGTTATACCTCATTCTATAATTATGGAACCAGGTAGCTACCAAGTTATCTGGTGTTCGGGCAGAGATTTTGCCAGTGGGAGAAAATTGCATAGCAATTTCAAATTAACACAGACCACTAATAAAGACTTTATCGTGTTGACAAATCCAGCTGGAGAAATTCTTGAAAGTTCACCGATGGAGTTGACTTTACTGGATCACTCAAGAGTCAAAGAATCTAATGGCAATTGGGCGATCAGTCAAAATCCTACTCCCAATGCTGCTTCTACAGATGCAGTAGCTTTAAGTTATACTGAGGCACCTAGCTTTTCTGTAGAAGCTGGGACATTTAATGATTTATTTACGGTTGAAATCACGAATAATCAACCTAACTCTACTCTCCATTATACACTGGATGGGAACATCCCTACACAACAATCTGCAGTCTATACGGGGCCTGTGACTATAGCCGCAACCTCTGTCCTCAAAGCTAGAGCCTTCTCAAGTGAGGGAAATGTATTACCAGGTAAAATAGAATACGCTACCTATTTTATTGGAGATGAATTTACCCTACCAGTAATTTCGATAGCAGCGGATGGCGTACAAGATCTTGCGAATGGAAATGGCGAGTTGCGACCAATCGGAACTATAGAATATTTCAGAAATGGAGAATTGTCATCGAGATCATATGGAGAACTTAATAGACATGGCCAAGACTCATGGGTCAATGACCAACGTAGTATAGATTGGGTATCAAGAGATGAAATGGGTTACTCTAAGGCGCTAGATGAGCAATTGTTTTCTTACTCTGACAGAACTGAGTATCAACGATTTATGATGCGTGCCTCGGGCGATGACAACTATCCCGCCAATGGAGATCAAGATCATGAAGGCTCTGCCCACATTCGAGATGAATATGTACACGAACTGGCACACAGAGGTGGTCTCAAATTAGATATCAGAGCAGTAGAGAGAACTATCGTATATCTCAATGGAGCTTATTGGGGAGTGTACAGTCCAAGGGAAAGACCAGTCGACCATGACTATACAGATTACTATTATGACCAAGGAAAATTTGACCTGCAGTACATCTTGACCTGGGGAGAGACATGGACTGAGTATGGTAGTCAGAGGGCGATGGATGATTGGGAAGAGTTCAGAGATTTTATGATGAATAATGATATGGGTGATGCTGACAATTATCAGCAAGTCAAAGACAATATGCAAGTACTCGGACTGATCGACTATATGTTGGTCAATCTAAATACAGTATGCTCTGACTGGATCAACTACAACACAGGTTGGTGGAGAGGTCTTAATCCTGAGGGTGGTCATAAGAAGTGGGGCTACATCCTATGGGATAACGACGCCACTTTTGATTACTATATTAATTACTCAGGCATACCTGATATCAGCCCTGAAGCTGATCCGTGTGACATAGAAGATATTTCAGAATTTATGGATGAGTTCTTTGGCAATGGTGGATTCGGCGGTATTGATTCCACGTTCGCTGAATTTTGTCCCTCTATAATTTCTGGGGACAGTCCTTATTTACCAAATGATCCAATATTTCTTGAAGTCGTCAATACAGAGTTTGACTGCTGTCTCGACTGGGCTCAAAATTGCCAAGATCTGTATGATGAAATAGATTCTGGTACTATTAATGGGCTTGACCCAGCGGCTTGTCCATCTATAGTGAGCGGAAGCTCTCCTTATCCAGCTGATGACCCAATTTTCTTGGAAGTACTTAGCGACGACAACAAATGCTGTGAAAACTGGGATGCCATCTGTCAGGAAACCTACGACAACTTTGCAGCAGGAATCTTTGAAGAACCTGTAGGTGAAATTAGAGTCAACGGCGCCTTTGGTCTTCATGAAAAGATATTTTTGAAGTTGATAGAAGAGTCTGACGAATTCCGTCAACTATATTACTCAAGACAAGCTGACATGATGAATACTGTCTTCTCTTGTGACAATATGTTGAATACATTAGACTCAATGGTCGCTACTATAGCACCAGAAATGCCTAGACATATCCAACGATGGGGCCGTAGCCTCAATGAATGGGAATCCAATGTCCAGAGACTCAGAAACTTCATTTCAGAAAGATGTGCCTACTTGGATGATGGTATGACCAATTGTTATGATCTCACAGGTCCATATAATATCACCCTAGACATTTTCCCAAGAGGGGCCGGCGATATAGATTTTAATACAATCGAGATAAAGGAGTTTCCTTGGACTGGGTCGTACTTTGGCAATATGGAAAATCTTATAGATGCAGATCCTGACTCTGACTATGATTTTGTAAGATGGGAAACAAGAAGTGGGACTCCAGTGTTTCCAGACTTCAATAGCGAAAACGCAAGTATAATGCTCAATGGGCAGGATACCTTAGTTGCCATTTTTGCCCTAGAGACCTCCACTGAGGATCTAGTAGAACAGAATCTTGATTTTAGTGTATATCCGAGTCCTTCCACTGGGTTGGTTAGAATGGAGTATAATCTAAAGGAATCGACTCCAATCCAAATTGACATCACTGATATGCTAGGTCGAGAATTACATTCTTTTCCGAGTCACGAAGGCATAGGCGGACAGAATTATGAGAACTCCTTCGATTTCAATGTGTTAGGTATCGATCAGGGAACATTTATTGTCAGAATTAATACAGATTTCGGAGCAGCAAATAGGAAGGTTATTATCGTTAAATAGGTATACTATTGTTGGTATGAAACGCCAAAGATTCTAGACCATCTAAAATCTTTGCATAAACTCAAACAATGCACCTATCTATCTCAATCAGGAAAACTAAGCCTGTATTGGCCTGCTTATTATTGGCCTTTGCACTCAATCTTTCTGCACAAATAATCGCTTCAGATTGGACACTAGCTCCTTCCAATCAAAATGAAGAAGTCATAAATGAAGTACTTTCTGCTTCATTAGATACTGACAAACTCTACCAACAACAGGCCTCGGGTGCAACAGTCGAGATGTGGCTACCTGATCCTACTGGAGTAATGTCCCTATACCATCTCAACCCAACGGCGGTGGTAGATCCGTCTGTAGCCCAGCATTACGAGATCAAAACTTATAGAGGTTATAATCTAGAGCAGCCATCACAAAAGATCAGTTGTGCACTCAGCCCTCAAGGATTACAAGCTTATGTATTATCTGGCGACAATAGTTTTACGATAGATCCAGATTACCAGACTGGAAAACACCGCATCTATTACAACAAGTCTATTCCTACGACAAGTCATACCTGCAATGTCGCTGCCATAAAAGCTGCAATCAAAACACCAAGTCATAAACAACTTATACCAGATGCAAAGAAAACTTACCGTCTGGCCTTGGTAGCAGCTGGAGAATATTCAGTACAAGTTGGTGGCAATCCTATCAACCCTATGCTTGTGCTCAACGCTATGGCAGCAGGCGTCAATCAGCTTAACCTAATTTATCTGAGAGACTTGGGCATAGAGTTTTCGCTAGTTAGTACACCTGCACTTGTTTTTTCTGATCCCAATACGGATCCATTTACAACAAGTGTCCCTAGCGGTCTAGCCATCGAAAACGAAGCATTCTTAGAAAACGCCTTGACGTCAGCTGGTTATGATGTAGGCCACGCATTATTCTGGGCCAACCTCGGAGGTGACTCGCAAGTCAACGTTGTTTGTCTAGATGGATTTAAGGGTGCCGGATATTCCTCTAGCAACGTCTCTCCTGTCCAACTGTGGATAGATCAAGTAGCCCATCACCTAGGGCATCAGTTTGGAGCTACCCATACGCATAGTTCTCGCGAATGTACAAATGCAGTTCCCGGACATACCTATGAGCCCGGAGAAGGTTCCTCTATAATGGCCAATGCTGGCAAGTGCGATACACTGGCTCAGTATACTCCAACTGCAGATCCTTTCTTTCATTATGCTTCCATAGAAGAAATTTATATAGCCAGACAATTGGACGCTACCTCAGGTGTGAATAATTGTGCCGTAATAGATCCTACAGGAAATCCTGTCGATCCGATGGTAGACGCAGGAATGGACTTAGACTTACCTATTAGTACACCTTTTGTTCTGGTGGGAACTGCTAGAGATAGTGATACCGATTTGACTTATAATTGGTCACAATATGACGGAGACGGCAATGGCACGATAGGCTCACCTTCTTGTATGGATGAAGTGGCCTTATTTAGATTTAGACCACCTGTTCCAGAAAATTTTAGATTTTTCCCAGAATATGCAGAAGTACTTACTGGCAACAACAATGGTGCTATGTGGGAAGTACTTCCGTGCTCTCCCCGCTCAATGAATTTTTCTCTTGCTGTACGAGACAACAATCCTGCCTGGGGACGTGTGACCCACGATACGGTTAGAGTCAACGTCTTGGCTACTGGCCCCTTTGCAGTGACCTTCCCCAATGGCGGAGAAATGCTAAATGGTGGTCAAGCAGAAACTATTACTTGGGATGAAAATGGGACAAGCGTTCACTGTCCTCTTGTGGACATACACTTATCAACTGATAGCGGGGTAACTTTTACGGTTATAGCAGATGCGGTAAGCAATACCGGGATGGCGACAGTGATCCTACCCAATATGACTGAAGGCAATGCAAGAATTCTTATCACCTGTGATGGACCAGGTGGCTTTGGAAGTGCCTCTACTTTTTACGATCTGAGTGACGGAGATTTTGAAATCAACCAGACGATAGTTGTCGATAATGATGGAGATGGTTTTGATGCAACGGTAGATTGTGATGACAACAACGATGAAATTTTTCCAGGAGCTGACGAGATCTGCAATGGATTAGATGACAATTGCTCAGGAATGATTGATGACAATGACCCACTTGTTATGGGCTTGACAACTTTCTATGCCGATGCTGATGGAGATGGCTTCGGAGATATGGATGTATTTGTAGACGCCTGTTTTGCTCCAGCTGGATTTGTAACAGATTTTACAGACTGTAATGACACCGATCCTATGGTCAATAGTGGTGCCCAAGAAATATGTAATGGTATAGATGATGATTGTGATGGTCTTATCGATGCTGCTGATCCGAGTCTTGTTGGCTCAGCAGTGTGGTACGCAGATATAGATGGAGACAGTTATGGCGACCCTAATAACTCGACAATGTCATGTACACAACCTACTGGCTTCGTCAACAATGATGGAGATTGCAATGATACCGATCCTGCCGTTAATCCTATGGCTCAAGAAATATGTAATGGTATCGATGATGATTGTGATGGATTAGTAGATAGTGCTGACCCAAGTCTTGTCGGTACTGCAATCTGGTACGCTGATATAGATGGGGATAGTTATGGCGATCCCAACAATACGACAATGTCTTGTGCACAACCTGCCGGCTTTGTCAATAATGACGGTGATTGTGATGACACCAACTCAGCAATTAATCCAGCTGCCCAAGAAATATGTAATGGTATCGATGATGATTGTGATGGATTGATAGATGCTGCCGACCCAAGTCTAGCTGGTGGTACTTCCACGTGGTTTGAAGATAATGATGGAGATGGTTTTGGAAATCCTTTTGCAACCTTAAGTAGTTGTACACAACCGATCGGTTATGTCTCTAACGGCAATGACTGTAATGACAACAATAACAATGTCAATCCTACTGCGCAAGAACTATGCAATGGTATCGATGATGATTGTGATGGATTGATAGATGCTGCCGACCCTAGTGTGATCGGTGGTGGCACTTGGTACGCAGATAATGATGGAGATGGTTTTGGAAATCCTTTTATTCCTTTCGTCTCATGTGCACAGCCTGTAGGTTTTGTGGATAATGATTTAGATTGTGATGATAGCTTTTCTAGCATTTTTCCTGGTGCTCCAGAACTCTGTAATGGAGTCGATGATGATTGCGATGGACTTGTCGATTCTGCCGACCCTGACTTAATGGGTGCGACGTTAACTTGGTATGGAGATTTTGACGGAGATGGTTTTGGTAATATTGGCAACTCTGTACAAGCTTGCACACAACCTGTAGGTTTTGTCTCTAACAGTGATGATTGTAATGATAACAACGTCAATATCAATCCTACTGCCAGTGAAATATGCAACGGCATAGATGATGATTGCGATGGACTTACGGACGATAACGACCCCAGTCTAGTAGGAGGTACTGTTTATTATAGAGACAATGATCTTGATGGATTCGGAGATCCTAATTCTACAATATTGAGTTGTATGCCTCCGATAGGTTATGTTACTAACAATTCTGATTGTAACGACAATAACATCAATATCAATCCAAGCGCAATAGAAATATGCAATGGCCTCGATGATGATTGCGACGGACTTATCGATGATAACGACCCCGGTGTATCTGGATTGAGCACGTGGTATCTAGATGCAGATGGCGATGGATTCGGGTCCAATAGTAATAGCTTAGTGTCTTGCAGCCAACCCGTAGGTTATGTTAGTAATGATATCGATTGTAATGACAACAACAATGCTGTTAATGCAGCAGCACAAGAAATATGTAATGGTATAGACGATGATTGCGACGGACTTATTGATGCTGCTGATCCTGACGTTCAAGGTGGCAGTATTTGGTTCCAAGATCTTGATGGAGATGGATTTGGTTCTGCACAAGCAACACAAATGGCTTGTATGCAACCCTTAGGTTTTGTGCCTAACGATCTAGATTGCGATGACAGCAATCCCAATATTAATCCTGCAGCCTCTGAGATCTGCAATGGCATAGACGATGACTGTGATGGTCTGATCGATGACAATGACCCTGACACTACAGGAGAGAGTATCTGGTATGCAGACTTTGATGGTGATCTATTCGGATCTAGTACAGCTATCATCACTTCTTGCACACAACCTATAGGTTATGTTGCGAATAACTTGGATTGTAATGACAATAATGCCAATGTTAATCCTGGAGCTGGAGAAATCTGTGACAATGGTATCGATGATGATTGTGACGGGCTTATAGATGCGGCTGACCCTGATGTTGCGGGCGGATCGACAACATGGTTTCAAGATCTCGATGGTGACGGTTTTGGAGATGCCAATTCTAGTTTAAGTGGTTGCAATCAACCTGTTGGATTTGTAGGTAATGATCTAGATTGTAATGACAATAATCCCAATGTCAATCCAGCTAGTCAAGAGCTCTGTGATAACGGTATCGATGATGACTGCGATGGCTTGATTGACACAGCAGATCCGGACGTATCCAACTTGGTATTGACCTGGTACTTGGATATGGATGGAGACACCTATGGCGGTACACAAACATTGATGGCTTGCACACAACCTGCAGGTTATGTCCTCTTACAAGGAGATTGTGATGATTCCAATCCAGCAGTCTCTCCATTATCGCAAGAGATCTGTGACAATGGTCTCGATGACGATTGTGATGGACTAATAGATGCAGCTGATCCTGATGTAGTCACTTTAACATGGTATCAAGATCAAGATCAAGATGGTTTTGGAAATCTTAGCGTGGCACTGACTGCTTGTGCACAGCCAGTTGGTTTTGTATCCAACGGTATAGATTGCAATGACCAAGATGCTACTATCAACCCAGATGCTCTAGAGCTCTGCGATAATGGAATTGACGACGACTGCGATGGACTAATTGATAGTGCCGATCCAGATGAGACTGGAGATATATTTTGGTATGAAGATCTGGATGGAGATGGATTTGGGAATCCTCAACAATTCAGCTTGTCATGTTCACCGCCAGCCGGATTTGTAATGGACAACACTGATTGTGATGATAATGCAGCCAGCATCAATCCAGCAGCTCTGGAACTCTGTGATAATGGTATAGATGATGATTGTGACGGACTTATAGATAGCGCCGATCCAGATGTAGCCACAGTAGGAACTTGGTACTTAGATAGTGATGGAGACGGCTTTGGAGATGCCAACAGCAGTATACAGACTTGCAATCCGAGCAGCAACTATGTCAACAACAGCAATGATTGTGATGACAGCAATGCTTCTATCAATCCAGATGGGATAGAAGTATGTAATGGTCTTGATGACAATTGTAATGGACAGGTAGATATAGACGACCCTACTCTATCTGGCGTGGGAATATGGTTTGCCGATGAAGATGGGGATGGTTATGGAGATCCTGATAATTTTATATTTGAATGTAGCCAACTGCCTGGTTTCCTTCCTAATAATGAAGACTGCGATGACACCAACCCAGACATCAATCCAGAAGCGGTGGAAATCTGCAATGGAGTGGACGATAATTGCGATGGCCTAGTTGACGATAGTGATCCTTCTGTGTTAGTGACGGAATGGTACTTAGATGCCGATGGAGATGGCTTCGGTGACCCTATGACAGCATTGACAGAATGTTTCCAGCCAATAGGATTTGTGGATAACGATCTGGATTGCGATGATCTTAATCCAGAGGTCAATCCTGCACAACAAGAAATTCCCGATAATGATATTGATGAGAATTGTGATGGTCAACTAACCAGTATCATATCCATTTCGGAAAGTGTCTATAGCATTTATCCTAATCCTGTCAGAGAAATACTACAAGTAGACGGGGCTAGAGGGCAGGAAATTGAGATTCATTTGTTCGACTTACAAGGCAAAGTGATTAAAAAAGAACTTCACTCACTCCCTGCAAAATTATCACTTGAAGGCGTACAAAGCGGCACATATATTATAATGTTGCAAGATCCAGAAACTGGTCAGCGGGCAATTGACAAATTGATAAAACTTAACTAAGCTAAAAAGCGGAAGGAATTATTCTTCCGCTATTTTATTGGATATACCTATCTTCCGACACAAATAGAAGGACAAACAATCATTTCTATCAAAATTGTATTTGACTTAATCTACTATATAAAATGAAACAACTTCTCATCACTGTACTTTTATCTACACTCTATCCCACTACTCAAGACACAGATGTCAGCCTGTATCCCTACTGGCAGGCAGGAGACACTCAGACCCTTAGAATTCAAGAAGGCTATATAAAATATGAGGGCGACAAAGTAGTTGAGAAAGACGTCAACTCCATAACAGCAGTAATCACAGTATTAGAAGAAACGGACACAACGTATACAATGCAGTGGGTTTATAAGGACAATGTAGTAGAACGTGTTAATATTGACGAAGATGAAGAAGACGTCTATATCGATAAGCGACTGGAAGAAATGTTTAGCGAAGTTACCCTACAGTATGAAACGAATGAGTATGGCGAAATTAAACGGATGCTCAATCTATCAGAGGTATTGGACGCAATGACAGACAGTATGAATCTCTTAATCAAGCAAGAGATGGATATGGATAATGAAGATGCTGAGCTTTTTATCGAAGTCCTTAAAGAAAAGTTTGACGCTGAAAGGATGGAAGACGAAATGACTAGAGACATCTTTAATTACCATTACTATCTCGGAGATTCTTTTCCGCCTGACACCACCATCCAATATCTCGACACTATCCTCAATCAACTAGGAGGACCATCTATCCCATTAACAGGTGCCGTCACTGTAAAGGCCAATAGTACTAACGAAACGATAGAAATTAATGACCTAAAGAAAAGCGACAGCGAAGGTATGATAAAGTCCATAAGCGAAACGATCAAGAAACTAGAGACTCCCCAATCAGATAAAATCCAAAAAGAAATAGAGAACACGCAACCAACTATAACAGATATAGAAAACTACACTTATGATTACAATTTTGGTTGGCTGAAACAATACGAACGCAGGAGGATTAGAGTGCTGGGCGAAAGCAAAAAAGAGCAAATTATTATAATGTCAGAAACTAAATAATCGAATGAAAAAGGCCTTCACTAATAACAAGTGAAGGCCCTACACAATCAATTTCTAACTTTATTCTTTACTCAATGAGCATCATTCTTTTCATTGCTGTCTTGTCCGCATAGTCTAATTTATAATAGATAACGCCAGATGTATTCACTGTACTCTTTTCAAATATTAAGGTATTTAGACCTGTCTGACCAAAGCCCTCCATAGTTTTCAAGGTTTGACCATTGACATCATAGAAAGTTAAACTGTATTTTCCAGCCTCAGGTAAGACAAATTCTATCTGTGTATCTGCACTAAAAGGGTTCGGCTTGTTCTGCTTAAGTAAAAATGATTCTTCGTACTCTGTAACAAGATTTAGATTCTGCCTACTATATTGTGCTGTTAGGTAGCCTTCAGCTTTAGTACGAGATGAATTGAGATCAATCAACTGAGAGAGACGGCCTGACTTATGTGCCCTCAATGAAACTGTCAATATCGCAGACGCCTCATCTAAAGGATAATCACTATGGTGACTCAAAGTAAGTACTTCTCCAAAGTCGTGATAATTTACCTCAGTAATATCTCTTCCGACTACATCTATAAGCCCCATTCCTGAATAAGTCAATGTAAATTGATATCCATATAAGTCCTTTTCTTGTGTATACAACTTCAACTCAACAATATCTCCTGCTGCGACGACTCTATCCTCATAAACTAGATTGACAGTGCCTGCTTGTCGCAATTGTGTTGCCTGATTGATAACATTAGAAACGACGTCGTCATTTGTGTCACCAACTTTCACACCAATGAAATTCTCATTCATCATAGTCTGATCCAAATCAGTAACCATCAAAGAGTCTATGTATTCCCATACATTATCAAAAGTCAATGTTTGGTCCTCGTCTATAAAGACCCAAGAATCTTGTCTAGGCAATTCTTGATAAATTCCTAAAATTAATTTTCTCAATTCTATCAAGTCAATACCGTCTATTCTTCTATCATTATTGACATCTGCTGCTATTATCTTGTATGGCGAATCCAATAAAGAACTGCCTAAAATATGACGTTGAATGTTTAGCAAATCAATTGTACTGACACCGTTTAGATAATCATCATTCTTCTTCCCTTTGATCATATAATCATTGTGGGCGGGCAGATCTTGGAAGGCATAAGAACCATTTTCGTCAGAATCGGTATAAACCAAATTGCTATTACTCATACCACTGAGGGTCGTCTCAACAGATTGAATGCTCTCTCCTTGTACTGTAACAAAGCTACCCTCGATACCCATCTGAAGACTTCCTACACCATTAATAATTGGTCTTACTATACAGAAGTCTCTATTATCACATTCATCCCATACAAAAACTGTGAGATCCAAACTTCCCGAAGAATCTAAATCGCCAAGATCAAATATTCTCGTTACAGTTCTTGTTTGTGGATCATATCGATCTGCCTCTCTAGAATTAAAGTCAGCTTCCGATCGAGAATCACCTGTGATAGGATCAAAATATCTCAAACTATTAGGCGGTGCTACATCAGAAAAAGTAAAGCGTAAAGCTGACTCCGATGTACAGTTATCACTACTCGAAGCACTAAAGTCAATAGCATTAAGAGTAAAGGTTTCACCATTGACTAAGTCTGTAGTCAAATTGATACAATGCGGTCTAGGTGCTAAGACATCGACTACAGTAAATATAGAACTTAGGGTTGCTACATTACCGCAAGCATCCGTTGTTGTATAGAGTACGCTATGCCCTTGCTTAGAGACAGGTACGTCCGCTAACTTAATAAGAAGTGTATCTCCTGGATTAGTAACATCCTCTAGCAAAACATCTTCTGAACCATCATTGTCATAATCTACCGATATAGTCCAAGAAATTACTTGGTCAGCACACATATCTTCATCAGTAGCCACTACTGCCAAAGAAACAATATCTAAAGCACATTGATCAGCATCAAGCACAAAGCTAGTCTCCGAGGCATCTGAAATTATAGGTTCAGAATCATCGAAGATTCTTACGGTTTGATTTTGAGTATATACTCCATCGACTCCACCTGTAATGCTATAGGTACACCAATCTATAACTTGCCATTGATTTACTATGTCAAAACAAGAACCGTCCGAAGAAGGAAATGTATCCGACTCTACTGCTACTCCAAAACTTCCACCACAAGATGCCGCTGGTATAATTGGTCTAGAATCGGCAACTTGGCTACATGTACCATCTATATCACCAGGCCATATAATTGTAGCAGGATCAAAGCGCTCAGTTATTACAACTATATACTGCGTACAAAGAATATCTCCTTCAGAAATAAATTGTCTTCGCAGTGCACCAAAGTTACACTCTTCATTAAAAGATGGGATCGCATCTGGCTGACCGTCACCATCTATATCGTAGACTGGAACTACATTGGCTGGTTTATCAAATGGAACAGTTGCAGATGCAATTGCATCTAAATCAAATTCTAAACTTATAGGACCACATATTCCTGTTAGACTTGGCACACCTGTTCTATCAAAATCATTTCTATCCGCATTACAATCTAATATGACACCACTAGGACAAGAGAGCTGCTCTTGAGATTTATCTTGTAATACTACTGTTGATCTTACAATACTAGAATTACCTTCAGCATCTGTCACTCTGAGCTCCACAGGAATCTCACCGAAGCCTGTAGCTTCCATATCGTCACAGCAGAAAGTGATGCTTTCACTAAAAACATCGGCATTATTATTACAAGGATCTTGATCCCTTTTGATCTCAAGTGTCACATCGGAACAATGGTCAAAAGAACCATTATCTATAGAATTGGCAAATACTCTTGCAGATACTTCACCATTTGCAAGAACTATCAACGGTACTACTATAAATTCTTCCGCGATTGCATTAGGCTGAACACCATCAGCAACGCATACTGTTATTGTGTCAAAAGATTGATTTCCACAACAATCCTCAGCCATATAATATACTTCTGTTGTACCCACTTCAAATCTGAACCCAACAAAACCATTAGATGCATTTCCTATAATAGGGTTATCAGCAGATGTACCTGTCACTGAATATGTCGTTGGACCTCCACACATATCTACCAAAGAGACTGGTTCCGGAAGGCCTAAGTCAATAGAACAGGCTCCAGTAGAAACAATAGTATCCAGATCAGCACCAACACTCAGAACTGGTCCGTCTTCATCAAGGAATGTAATCACTTGGTGATACTCTGTAAATTCAGAGCTGCACCAATCTAAAATTTTCCATCTTCTTAATATCTTTCCATTCCCAGCACATCCTTCTGCACAACTATCCAATACAGTATCATTATAGGTCAGCTGGACATTACACAGTCCTTCAGTTCCTATACCCACAGCTTCACCATCTATAAAGGCATAAGGCATGGCAGATTCTACTCCTAATTGTAAAGCAATGAACTCAGGACTCACCTCGTCTAGAAGACAGTTAGCAATCACTGTTGTTGTAGGTCTATATAAGGTATTTGCTTCAGGATTATCAGGTGCCTCCTGGTCCGTAATGGTCATTGGCTCAAACAGATATTCCCTCACGCAAGAAACACTTTGTGTCTGTCCGCCACCAGCATCAAATTCTACGGTCCAAGTTCTTTGTAATAAACTTGCATCACACATTTCACCTTGGGTCAATCTATCTCTAAAGAAAACATTTGAGACCGTAAGGTCAAAACAATTATCTTCTATACTATTGGCCACAAATTCTTCAATATCACTAGGCAAATTATCTTGACTCTCAAGAAGTGAGGCGTCATAACAACTAAGTGTGCATTCTGGTGCATAGCCATCGCGAAGGCCATCACCATCTGTATCTTCCCCTCCTACTGGACAATCACAGTCCAATACAGGCGGTGTCTTATCTTCTAGAGTTACCAATCCCCAACAAGTATTTCCCTCGCAAGAAACTGTAAAGATTAAATCTTGTCCCAAGAAATTAACAACGTCATCAACACTTGATGGTGTCGTTAAATTATGATCTACTATTTGACCGCTTTCTGTAGAAATGGTAAAAGAATAGATACTAGGATCCGATATATTACTTTCTAATAAATTATCTACACCTATCTGTGCGCCGTCACAATTCGGACCTACAGAAATATTTATATGTGCATTACACGCCAGAGTGCCACAATCGATACTACAATCACAATCAAGCGAGTAGTCCGCTGTACCACATACTTCAGAACAGGTATCAGGTAATAAAAATCCAGCAAAAGAACTTCCGACTGACGGAATAGCCAATAAAAGTGCTCCATAATCTAAGTTGGCTACATTAATAGCCTGCACTGAATAACTTTGGTTACTCAATCCAGTAAATAAGCCTGTCTCATTAGTTGCTGCGACATTTCCGTCTCCATCAATAAGCACGTAGACCATTCTTGATGTTGCTGCATTAAAGCTGCCAGGCGCCACTTGTGCTAAAAGAAATCCACCTCCACTTGCACTCTCGCAATCGCAGGCAGGACCTGAAGCGTGGAGAGCCGTATCAGCAGAGCCATCACTCAATGCACCAGTTGCTGTAGAGTAGCCACATAGCACTTCCGAAACCACAACTATATCTGAGCAACTCTCTCCAGAATTTGAAAAGGTAAGATTTATGGCACCGCCATTTCCAGAATGTGCAAATGGACCCACAACCTGACTACCCAAAGTAGTCAAAGTCTGCGTAGTGCCCCCAACATTAAGTGTAATAGTATTATTACCATCTGTATCCGTACCTAAATCTGTGAGATCTATATTGATAAAATAAAAATCTTGGTCAGCTTCTTCGCCGGTTATATCATTTGTACATGTAGCAACAGCAGTCAATAGAGGAACTTGACAACAGTTAGGTGCATCAAAGGTCGACATAGCCATACAACTAGAAGAAGCACCTGCGTTACAATTAACTATGGTTGGCACCGTATAAGTTACTACTCCATCGGCATCATAGCCCTCAACATCTATAAGCGTTGCACCGCCTTGACTATCTCCATCATAAAGATAAATATCATCGATAGAATTATTCCAAATCTGACAATTAGAAGTACTTGACAATCTATCTGATCCTATCATGAAAGCAGAGCCTTCTGAACCAGTAACACTATTCGTAGCATCAGTTGCCAATACACTAGAAAATATGGTTACACATTCTCCTGGCATCAGACTACCACTCTCAATAACGACAGATGTTTCTGGTGAACCATCATTAGTTGCCGAGTCCTCTACTTCCCATCCAGAAAGATCAGTGCTAATATCGGGGCAACCTGCACACATCTCTGTAGCGCAAATAATGAAGTATTCGCCATCAGTGCCACACTCATCAGTAGCACCATCACCATTAAAAGATTCTGCTATATATATTATTGGACTAGGTGCAGTGGCGCAATCTATTGAAACCCCAGCACTATC
>CALBWK010000168.1 GCA_937969415.1 uncultured Saprospiraceae bacterium
CAAAAAATTCAAGGCTTATTTCATTTCTTAACGGTTCTAAAAACTACAATTCCTAAACGGTCTTAAACTCGCCTAGGGCTCAAACAAAAGCCCGTTCTTAACGGAATTCTAGCCTTTACAACCTAAAATGAAAGAGGCCAAAGTCTAAATTTCACTTCTTATAGATTTAATTCTTCAGTGCTACTTAAGTAGGCGATTCGGTAAAAAAATCAAAATTTTGTAGCCGGTTTATATTACTTAAGGCTTGAAGAAACAGATAAGGTTATACCTTTAGTAAAGAGTGAGTAAATACTATTAAGTTCTCTCATTGCGAGTACGAAGATTTCTCGGCGATGCTCGAAATGGATAGTTATAGTAGAAATTTCTCTCTTTTCTAAGATTGAATCAAATACAAAAAAGATTCTCGTTGTGAAGAACAAGATTCCTCCACTGCGCTTTGCTGCGGTCGGAATGGAAATGGTGTTCGCAGAAAAACTCTACCGCCCCTTATGCACCAGCAAGATACTCACATCACTAGGCTTGACTCCAGAAATCCGACTTGCCTGCCCTATTGTGCGAGGCTTGACGAGATTGAGTTTTTCTTTGGCTTCTGAAGAGAGTGCAACAAACTGGCTGTAGTCCAACTCTCTTTCTAGTGGTAGATTTTCTAGACGAATCATTTTTTCGGCCATCTCTTTTTCTTTGAGGATATAGCCTTCGTACTTGATGTCTGTCTCTGCAATAGAAATTATTTCTTCGTCATACTGAGAGAGAAATTGCTCTAGCACAGGAGAGTGTTGGCGTAGTGCAGCGACACTGAGCTGTGGTCTACTGAGGACGCTAACGAGCTTAACTTGTTGCTTAAGCGGTTGCGAACCGATAGAGGTCAAGTAGTTATTGATTTGATCAGGGGTGACACCTGTCTTTGTAAAAAACTTTCTAATGTCTTTGACGGCTTCTTCTTTTTGGGCGACCCGTCGCATTCGTTCTTCGAGTCCTGTAATACCGATTTTTTCTGCAAGCGGTGTGAGGCGCATATCGGCATTATCTTGACGTAACAAGATTCTGTACTCTGCTCGAGAGGTAAACATACGATACGGCTCATTGGTACCTTTGTTGACGAGGTCATCGATGAGTACACCGATATAAGCTTCTGATCTTTTGAGGACCAGTGGATCTTTTTCTTGGACCTTGAGTGCGGCATTGAGTCCTGCCATCAAGCCTTGAGAGGCAGCTTCTTCATATCCGGTTGTGCCATTGATCTGACCGGCAAAAAAGAGATTCTCTACCAACTTAGTTTCTAGACTGATATCTAGCTGTGTCGGCGGAAAGAAATCATACTCTATCGCATACCCGGGTCTAAACATCTTTGCGTTTTCAAATCCCGGTATCAATTGCATTGCTTTATACTGCACATCTTCTGGAAGTGAAGAAGAGAATCCATTGACATAGATCTCACAAGTATCCCTACCCTCTGGCTCTACAAAAAGCTGATGGCGCTCTCTATCGGCAAACCGATCTATCTTATCTTCTATACTCGGACAGTAACGTGGTCCTAGTCCTCTTATCCGCCCATTGAACATCGGCGATCGCTCAAAGCCCGTCTTCAACATCTCGTGCACCTGCGGATTGGTATAACTAATGTGGCAGGGCACCTGCTCTTTGAGCTGAGGCGTTTCTGTGTAGGAGAACCGACTCGGCTGCTCATCTCCAGGCTGCGTCTCCATCGCACTCCAATCCAAGCTTCTTCCATCCACTCTCGGCGGCGTTCCTGTCTTCATCCTCCCTGACTCAAAGCCCAACTCTACCAACTGTTCCGTTATCCCTGTTGCAGCCCGCTCTCCTGCTCGGCCACCACCAAACTGCTTTTCTCCTATATGTATCAATCCATTCAAGAAGGTCCCATTGGTCAAGACTACTGTCTTTGCAGGAATCTCCAAGCCTATGCCCGTCATCACACCTGTGCAGCGACCATCTTTGATGATGAGCCCGCGTACCATTTCCTGCCAGAAGTCAATATTTGGGTGTGCTTCTAGCATATTCCGCCATTTACGAGCAAAAAGCATGCGATCACTCTGCGCTCTAGGACTCCACATCGCAGGCCCTTTAGACTTATTGAGCATACGGAATTGTATCATCGTATGATCGGTAACGATACCACTGTAGCCTCCGAGGGCATCTATTTCCCTGACAATTTGCCCTTTGGCGACGCCACCCATAGCGGGATTGCAGCTCATCTGGGCTATCGTCTGCATATTCATTGTAGCCAGCATCACTTTGGCACCCATATTGGCTGCAGCGACAGCCGCCTCACTGCCCGCATGGCCAGCCCCTACTACTATGACATCGTATTCTTGAAACATAGCACAAAGGTACGGTTAGCGGTACAAGGACGCAAAGCACGTAGAAATAAAGAAAATGAAACTGCCGAGGACGCATTATCACAAGAATGAGTGAGTATAGATACGTCGAGCCTCAAAGTTGCTTAATCCTTATTTTTGCACGAAACACAAGTAATCGTGGAAGAGAAAAAGAGACATATCCTCAAGCCAGAGCAAAAAGCACTCAACATCAATCTCAATAAGCAGATCTATGGCACATTTGCGGAGATAGGAGCTGGTCAAGAGGTCGCGAGAAACTTTTTTCAGGCCGGTGCAGCTGTCGGCACTATCGCCAAGACGATGTCTGCCTACGATAAGACGTACTCAGATTCGATCTATGGGGAAGAAAAGAGTGGCCGTTATGTATGTGAGTCTCGTCTCTATAAGATGCTTGATCATGAGTATTCACTAATGCAAGAGCGCTTGAGCACGGTACGTCCAGATTCTTCGTTTTTTGTATTTGCAGATACTGTAGCGGCCATTAATTACAAGAGAACGATCCAAGGTCAAGGGTGGCTCGGTGTTAGATTCCAATTGACACCAGATGGCCCATCCAACGATCTCATCATACATGTACGTCTCAAAGATCAGAGCAATCATCTCCAACAGGAAGCTATAGGCATCCTCGGGGTCAATATGATCTATGCTTGCTATAAGTTTACAGAGGACTTAGATGAATTTGTCTTATCGCTACAAGATTCTATCTGGGGTCGTGTGCAGATTGATATGATACGCCTAGAGGGGCCAGATTTTGAACATGTTGACAATAGAATACTGACGCTTAAAACGGTGAAGCACGGGCTGACAGATGTTGCGATGTTTAACAAGGAAGGTCGTAGTGTGCATGCGTCAGAATTCCTTTGGAAAAGAGACTTGATGGTTGTGAGAGGGCACTTTAGACCGCCGACAAAAGTGACGCAAGATGTTTTTGATTCAGGTTTCAAGCAGTTTATCGCTGAAGAAGACGTGAGTGAAGATAGAGCAACCATAATGGCTGAGTTAACGATGAAAAACCTCACCGTTAAAGGCAATATCGATGAAGAAGATTATCTAGAGCGGGCAGATACACTTTGTGCCTTAGGATATGATGTCATCATCTCTAACTGTGACAATCACCAAGTGCTTGTCAATTATCTTTCTGGTCTCAACATCGGCAACCTAGGACTTGTCATCGGTGTCAAAGAGTTGTATCAAATTATCGACGACAAATATCACAACAACCAAGACGGAAGACTCTTGGTGGCCTTTGGAGAATTATTCAACAAGAACATAACAGTCTACGTCTACCCCGCCTACCTCAGAAAAGGCAAAGAGCTGGTCTCTGCCAAGACGCTTATTGTGCCCGATGGCATCCACTTCTTATACAAGCACCTCATAGAAACTGGTCAGATTGTAGAAATAGAAAACTACAACAAGGAACAGCTCGACATTATGCCGTGGAATATTTTAGACTCTATAAAGTCAGGAGAAAAATGGGAACATTGTGTACCCGCTCCTGTCGTAGAAGTCATCAAAGAAAAAAATCTATTCAATTACAAATCCAATAAGGCCACTCTTGCATAGATCTATCTACTTCTTACTTTTTATCGCTTTCTCTTGTAGCAATGCACCGAAGTCTGCCACCGTCGACGCTAGTACAGCGACAGGCCAATTAACGGCTCCTGCACCCGTCGTTATCCCACACGATGCCGCAATGGAGAAACACGTAATGGGGTTATTCGATCCTGCTGAGGATCCACGCTTTGTGCTTATTAATCCTTCTCATGCGGACAAAAAAGGCCTGTACCTCCACCAAGATACCTATGGCGCCTTCCTCAAAATGTATGGGGCAGCAAGATCTGCAGGCATCGAATTACAAATCAGATCCGCCACAAGAAATTTTGATTATCAAAAAGGCATCTGGGAGAGAAAGTGGACAGGAGAAACCATACTCAGCAATGGAGAAGATGCTTCTAAGGTCTACCCCAACAGTTATGACCGCGCCAAGAAAATTCTAGAATACAGCTCTATGCCCGGCACATCCCGCCACCATTGGGGCACAGACATCGATCTCAATAATTTCAACAACAGTTGGTTCGAATCCGGAGAAGGACTTGTACTATTCAATTGGCTAGAAGCCAATGCGCATAAGTATGGATTCTGCAGACCCTACACGCTTAAAGATGCATCGAGACCTGACGGCTACAACGAAGAGAAATGGCACTGGTCGTATACGCCTCTTGCCAATAAGTTGACGGCCTATGCAGAGGCACATCTAGAAGATAAGATGATTACGGGATTTATGGGAAGCGAGGTAGCGGACAGCTTAGATGTCGTGCAGAAGTATGTGTTGGGGATTAATAGGGGGTGTGTGCATTAGGAGGGTGGGAGCCTTGCAATTTTTAGAGTTTTCCTAGAAAGTTAATTCTCGTTATTCTTCATTTCATCTATTTCTCTTTCATACTTGACTGCTATAGATTCCACATCACAACCTTCCTCATTTAATCTTAATAATCTTTTTATCATCCACTCTTTTTTGTATTCTTTAGTTCTTGTTTCATCGTTATACCAATAAGCCAATTGGATAAAATGAAAATCCTCTGCTCCTCTCTTAATATAAACAGTGTCTGAACAGTCGTTCTTTAAAACTTCATCACCAACTTCTATAAAGCTAATTAAGTGAGATGGCTCGTAAGCATAGTTATATGCATTTCTAATTTCTTGTTTATTCCCCGCATTTGTCAAGCCAACGTACACGTAACTTTTGTTTACAAATTTTGAAGTCACAGTTCCTTGAAAGCCTTGTTTGATGCTGTAAGGTCTTGGGCTACCTATATTTATCATCTCGTATATAACACAAAACACTAACAGAACTAGGAATCCAAAAAACGGTAGGTAATCCTTAATAACGGAGTCTTCGTACTCTTCAATTAATTCCATATATAGGTCGCCTTTATTTTATGTATGATTACAACAGCTGCTACACATAATCCTTATTTTATAGAAATTACCAATTTTCTATAAATCTAAATTTTAATCTACGTATAAAAGTTTCGCACCAGTTACAACCTCCTTTTGCCTGAATTTCCTCCGCCCTCTTAATCATATCAGAGACTTCTTTTTCGGAATACAATATCCTAGCTCCACTATAATTTGTATAACTATAGGAGTCACTCCAATTTCGAAACCTATCATCGATTAGATTTTCTAACTCTTCAGGAATTGTGTCATTTTGCATTAAGTAATTGTACGCATAGGCTGAGGTCAAACTATCAGGCAAGTACTGCATACTCCAGTAAATGTCTTCATAGTATTCATCAATGTACTCACACTCTGAGGATTCAAATGCATCGAGTTGTATTAGGAGTGATTCATAAAGTTCCTTTCTCCAATCAACATCAGTCTGTAACTTATTCAGTGTATAAGCACATTTATCTTGAAGAACATTCGCTACTGCTGTTAGGTAATTAACAGATTCTTCTATTGAGCTTGTGTCTCGAATAATCCAAGGAAGTCTGTTTAGTCTAGAATCTCCATTTTTGCAACTCTTCTTTGGCAATAAAAACAAAGTATTAATCCACTTTTTAGAAGCTCCTTTCGGTGAGAAGTCAGGTCGTATAAGTTTTTCATAAATATATTCTTCATAATTAATATTCGAAGAATAATAATACCTCAGCTCGTCGTAATAAGGATTGCTTGTTTCATAAATGTGATCATCATAAGGACTCGAATACAATTGGGTAAGTAAAGTGTCAATGTGTCTAAACTTAACTTTATTCTCAATTTCACTTTTCCTAGACCATTCTTTGATTTGCGCCCTTATTGATAACGTAGAATGGTCTTGTTGTTGAATCTGTGCTGACTTTGGAGCATTACAATTTGATAGAATAAAAAAGCCCAGAAAAGTCAGAGTAAATAATCTTAGTATTTGGTATTCATTATACATTTCGCAACAGAATTTAATAAAAATATCTGACACTGTATTGACATTACAGTGATGTTAATACTGCAGTGCTACCAAGATTTCATTTCAAGTACTCTCATTACGAGAACGGAGATTCTTCCGCTCCGCTTCGCTACGGTCTGAATGAAAAAGAGAGATACAATTTATTTTGACCCAATTTCAAACTTACTCATAAACAATTTTTTCATTCTAGCATCGCCGAGAGATCTTCGTTCTCGTTACAACCTAGTATGGTTAGAATCGCATAACACCTTTGAAAGAAATTCTAGTTTTCATTGCTATTCAGTCTTTCATTTTAAGTGCTCTCATTGTGAGAACGGAGATTCTTCCGCTCCGCTGCGCTGCGGTCAGAATGAAAAAGGGGATATATGTTATATACATCCTTACCTCAGCACCACCTTCCCTACTTGCTGGCCAACCTTAACCAAATAAAAACCGCGCTCCCAACCAGACACATCTACTGCTTGTCCTGTTCTGAATGCTGTCTCATAAGTCAGCTGTCCTGCAACACTAAAGACTTGTAAGTACTCCTCTCTTGAGAATTCTCCTTGTACGTAGATGAGATTTCTTGCAGGATTGGGATAGATGACGAGAGCGATTTCTGTAGCGTCTTCTGTACTAGACGTCAAGTCATTGTTATCATTAAATGTCGCTTCTTTCATCACGAAGTCGCCTGTACCGTTGGGTTGTCGGGCATAAGCTACATCGGTCTGTTGTGGACCGAAAGTGACCATATCCATAATGTCAAGATTGGGATCTAGGAGATAGACGGCCTCACCATCTTTTGATAATTTGAAATTAGCGTGGAGGCCTTCTTCCATTCCGTTTTCGTCGGCCCAAATAATCAGGTAACTATTGCCTTCTATAATTGTTCCTTCAGGTATATCGTACTTGGTAAGATTCTGATTATTGTCTGTGAGGAAGTGCCCTGTCAGATCAACAGCGTCAGAAGAAGTATTATACAATTCTATCCAGTCATCAAACTCTCCATCTTGGTCTGCGACAGTCGTGGCGTTAGAGGCCATCAGTTCGTTGATGACTACAGGTGTCTGTGCGACAGCAGATGTGCAGAATATCAGCGCTGCTAATAGGGTTAATGAATTCTTCATGACGAATAACTTTTGTAGGATTCAAAAATACACAAGAACGGATACTCAAGACCTAGACACTTGGCTTACGGACATAAAAAAACCCCAATTTCCATATCAGAAATCAGGGTTTACAGTGGGTGATGAGAGACTCGAACTCCCGACCCCCTCGGTGTAAGCGAGGTGCTCTGAACCAACTGAGCTAATCACCCTTATTAAAGAACCGCTTTTCATTCAAAGCGAGCGCAAATATATATGCA
>CALBWK010000169.1 GCA_937969415.1 uncultured Saprospiraceae bacterium
GGCAGTCACGTCACAAGTGGTAATTATTATCAAGAAATAATTGCAGACCCGACCAATGCAGACATCATATTTTCAATGGATACTTGGTTGAGTAAAAGTATCGATGGGGGAAAGACATTTCAGAAAACAGGTGAAGTCACCAAGCATGTTGATAACCATTGTATCTGGATTAATCCTAAGAACAATAGCCATTGGCTTGTTGGTTGTGACGGAGGTATCTATGAGACTTGGGATGGCGCTAAGACTTGGAGTTACAAACCCAATCTACCTATTGTTCAATTCTACAAAGTAGCTGTCGATAATGATACGCCTTTCTATAACATCTATGGTGGTACTCAAGATAATTCTTCTATGGGCGGACCTTCGAGAACAATTACTTCTCACGGGATTGTCAATTCTGATTGGTATATCACACATGGTGGTGATGGTTTTGAATCTCAAGTAGATCCAGAAAATCCAGACATCGTCTATTCTCAGTCGCAGTATGGGGTTCTCGTTCGATACGATAGATTGAGCGGAGAGGAAGTAGGCATCCAACCCAAGGAGCGCAAAGACGAGAACGGCTATAGATGGAATTGGGATGCACCTTTGCAGGTCAGTCATCACAAGTCTGGTAGATTATATTTTGCAGCCAATAAAGTTTTTAGATCTGATGATTATGGTAATAATTGGGAGGTGATCAGTGATGATTTGACACAACAACTCAATAGAAATGAACTAAAAATAATGGACCGTGTCTGGAGTATCGATGCTGTAGCAAAAAATAGATCCACCTCACCTTATGGAACTCTTGTTGCATTTTCAGAGTCTCCAATAGAAGAAGACCTTTTAGTTGCAGGTTCTGATGATGGACTCGTCCATGTCTCTACAGATGGTGGTGCCAATTGGAAAAAATCTGCTTCTTTTCCTGGAGTGCCCAAGAATACCTATGTGAATTCAGTTTTTTGCTCAAATCATAATGCCTCAGTTATTTATGCAGCATTTAATAATCACAAGTTTGGTGATTTTAAGCCTTATGTTTTTAAGAGTTCTGATAGAGGTGCTACGTGGAAAAATATCAGTAATAATCTGCCAGAGCGCGGCAGTACCTATAGTATAGTAGAAGACCACAAAGATGAGAACCTCCTCTTCTGCGGAACCGAGTTCGGTGTATTCTTTAGCACCAATGGCGGAGGGCATTGGAAACAAATAAAGGCCGGGGTGCCGACGATTGCAGTTAGAGATATTGCCATCCAAGAACGAGAAAACGATTTAGTACTAGGAACTTTTGGCAGAGGCTTTTATGTCCTAGATGATTACTCTTGTCTCAGACAAGTAGGTGATGCGAAGATGGGTGATGAGGCTCAAATTTTTCCAATTAGAGATGCCTACGTCTATGAAGAGTCTTCTCCATTAGGATTAACAGGAAAGTCATTTATGGGAGATGCTTTTTATTCGGCAGAGAATCTAGGGCCAGTTGTACTCATAGATTATTATATGCCAGAAGGGTATAAGGGCTCTAGAGATCAGAGAAGAAAAGATGCAGCTCAAGCAGCAAAGGATGGGAAAGATAATCCATACCCAACTTACGATGAGTTGGTGGCAGAAGCGGAGGAGGAGAAAGATCAGTTGATATTCTCTATAATAAATAGTGAAGGTGAGATTGTAAGAAAAATCTATACGACACCCAAAGAGGGTATTCATAGATTGAAGTGGGATATGCGGACTTCTAGCAAAGACCCTATTAATCTGAATAAACCTTCATTTTATAATCCGTGGGCAGCGGTAGACGAGGGCCCGCTAGTGCCTCCGGGTGATTATAAGGTGGCTTTGTCTAGAACTACGGATGGCGAAACAGAAATCCTTGTGTCTTCAGTACCGTTTACTTTGGTGCCATTAGAAGAAAGGGTTATGCCGGCAACAGATTTAGTAGATAAGAAAGACTTCCAAGAAGACGTAGAAGAATTATCTCGACAGATATCTGGTGCAGGAAGAATGCTCTCTGAGGTGGGGGATAAGATGCGTCATATCAATGCTGCTATTAAGAAAACCAATACCAATACGGACAAGCTACACGCTGCCTATCAAGAAGTCAATTCAGAACTGAGGGATATCAGAACAGCTTTGTATGGCGATAATATCAAGACAAGGCTAGATGTCGATCAGCCTCCTACACCAGCAGGAAGAATGGGTTGGATATCTTATGAACAAGGCAGTTCTACTGCTGCTCCGACTGGCACTCATAAGATGAGCTATCAGATTGCCAAAGAAGAATTTGCTCCTATTCTAAAGAGATTAAGAACCTTGGTGAATACTGATTTAGAAAATCTAGAAAATTTATTGGAGGATGCAGATGCACCTTATACACCAGGAAGAGCTATCAAGATGATAGAGTAAGAGTCTGAAGAAAATAATAATATTTAAATCTAATCGGCTTTAGATTGTGTGGCATAGAGCACACTTTCTAAAGCCGTTTTTTTTTATTTCTTTATAAAGGGAATTTTGTAAAATGTCGTGTCAACTCTATTGTTTTTTAAGGGTTCAAAGTTGCTAATTCTTTTTAGACTAATCGTGTGATGCCCTTCAGGAAGATGCGCTGTGGAATAGTGGCAGAGCAGCCCACTCTCATTATTGTTAGGATGTGTGCTGAAGTAACAATTCAATGAATCTTGATAACTCTGCTCGTTTATCGAAAAGTGAAACAACTCCATATAACTAGAAAGAATTTTTTGATGTTTGGTTTGATTGTATGCTTCTAGCTTGTGGTCTTTTTCTAGCCTTAATTGTTTGACTTGATGATCTATGCTATCAATTTTAGCTTGTAGTGCTTGCTTGTCATCCTTGCTTCTTCTCAATGTTCTTTTGAGATTTTTTCTCTCTTGGAGTAGAGGGGAAAACAATTTGCTATAGGATGCTTCAATATCCTTCTGTTCTCCTTGTTCGTTTACTTTGTGTGATCGGAATAGTGAAAATCTAATCCCCGATACATAATGCGGTTCTACTTTAAGGACTTTTTCTAAGATATCCTTGTCTTTCCTTCGCGTCTTGATAAATATGGAATTCATATCTTCTTCTTGATAATAACTACTGAGTCTGAAATCAGGCAGCCTAGATCTATTTTGAAAAAGTTTGGACCCTGATTCTTTATGGTCTTGGGCAAGGTCCTCATAATAATGGTGGTAGACACTTAAGCCAGTATCTTTAAGAACCAAGTTCTGAGCAATATGCGGATTCTCGACTGACGAAACGATCCGATGTCCAAAAGTGACAAGCAGTATATAGGGTAGAGATAAGAAGAATAATTTTCGTGTGTACTTATCATCAATAAAATTGTAGATAAGCGGACGGTATAAAAAACTTAAGGTAATCGTACTGTAGAATCTATACAAGGGCATATAGAGTTTCGGAATAATATTGTCTTTTACACGTTTGATGCCCCCTAGGGAAATGAAATCTACAAAAACTACTAGGCTAAAGAGAAAGTAGGGAATAACCCAAAGTATGTTGAGGTAAGGTGCAATCTTCTGCAATTTTTCGAACTCCATTGTTTCCAATAGAATAATTGGAATAATTCCAATTATAAAAAATAGAAAAGCAGAGAGGAAAAATAGAAATAGTAAAAAGGTGTACGAAAATAGGACACTGCAGATTCTTTCTAGTTTTTCTATAAAGTCATCATAATCGCCAACTTTCTTCTCTAGATAGGTTGTGAATTTTTCTGAGTAATTCAGTCTCTCGTAGTCTATTTCTCCGGAGACATACCTTAGGCCTATTGCTCCTATCCACAAAGATCGTAGAATGACATGGACAAGTAGATTTATAAAAAATATTTTCCACCCCACATTGAGCAAAGTGGTCAACACATTTATGAAAAAAGGATTGGAGACTTTATCAGAATAGAGGCTTATCTCTGAGATGAAGCTCTTACTCTCATAGATTCCATAAAGTGCAAAACCAGATATGAGGAGCTCTAGTTGCCAGCTCTCTTGTTGGAGCTTCTCTAGCCATTTTCTAAATAGCTCCTTAGTGGTCAGTTCTGGTTCGTTGGACATAGGAATAACGTTGGTTATCCCTAAGGTAATAAATTAGCACCTTTGCTGGTAATTTCTTGGGCGAGAGTCAGGCTATTACTTATTAATCAACTCTGGATTACCCATCTTACCTTCATTGTAATCTCTTATGCACTGGTTGATCTGTTCCCGAGTATTCATTACAAAAGGCCCATATGAGTAGACTACTTCGTCTAGGGGTTGTCCACCTAAGACTAGCATTTCTGCATCACTTTCTGCATATAGTTTTATGAGACTATCTCCACGCTCGTAGAGGACCACTTGGTTTTTCTGAAGTTGCTTGCCCTCATGTAGTTCTAAGTTGCCGTCTATCAGATATATAAATGCATTATGCAATGGGTCAGTCGGTATATCTACACGTGCATCAGCTTTCATCTTTACGTGGTAGTAAAAGGCTGGCGAATAAGTGTCTACTGTCGACTTGACACCAGCTAATTCTCCTAAGATAACCTGTATAGAATAGTTTTCGTTGACAATTTTGCCCATACTCTCAGTCCTATGGACAATGGTAGTAGGGTCATCAAATTTGTATGCTTTTGGTGTATTGAGCCAAATCTGGAAGCCATGTACGACATTACCTTTGCCTTCTAGGAACTCTCCATATTCTTCCATATGAATAGCACCTTTGCCCGCAGAGAACATCATAAAGTCTCCTTCTCCAATATTGAAGTCATAGTCGAGACTATCTCTATGGTGCCCAGATCCCGCTACAAAGTAACTGGTCGGTGTCACGCCTGCGTGGGGGTGGGCTTCTACCTTAAAGGGGTCTGAACCCGGGACTGTTTCTACAGGACCAAATTCGTCAAACAGTACAAATGGAGAAACATAATCTGTGTGTCCTCCCGCAAAAGCACGCATCACGGGTAGTGTCCCTACACTGACGCCATCTGCATCTAAGATGCGATAGATCTTCCGCTGGGTCTCCCCGTGATACATACCGGATTTGGAGACAAGTGTAGAACCGCCTGCGATAGTCATCCCAAGTATAGCTGAACCCTTTATAAATTGTCTCCTTTCCATTTTTTCATTTTTATCGATAGTATAGATAACAAGATACTATCCAGATTGTTCCTATTGAATTGTAATGTCTACAGATTCTGAAGAGGCATTGCCCTCATTATCAGTAGCAGAGACGATGATAGTAAAGTCTCCAGCGTTAGGACCAGTAGGTAGAAATTCAGTAACAGGCACATTTATATCAGCATCGCCATCTAAACCATCAAAGGTGACAGTTAGTAATCCAGCTGCTTCTACTCCTAAAGTGGCTACATCAACGTCATCTGTTACTTGAAAAGATAGTGTCATTGTATCATTAACCATAAAGGTATCCCCATCGCCAGGAGAGCTAATAGTAATTTGAGGACCATTAGCATCATCATCACCACAAGATGTTAAAGCTGCCAATCCAAGACATAAGCCTAAGTAAATAAGTTTTTTCATAATCTTTTTTGTTGTTTTTTAATTCAAGAAAGCACTTGAACGAACTTAAGACAACCAATAGTATTTTTTTACCATACCATTAAAAAAGAAATATATGAGATATATAATTTTGTTCACAGCGGGCCTCCTCAGCTTTTTTTCTATAAGTGCACAGCAGCAGGAGTTAGGGCAAGTCGATTGGTTACGCGATTACGATACTGCCGTCCAAGAAGCAGAAAAGACCAATAAGTTAATATTTATACTCTTCCAAGAGGTGCCTGGTTGTGCAACTTGTAGAAACTACGGCGATAACGTGCTTTCGCATCCCTTGCTGGTAGATGCTATTGAGCACGAATTTGTCCCTCTAGCGGTATTTAATAATAAGGGCGGTAAGGACAAAAAAGTGTTGGAGTACTTTGGTGAGCCCTCTTGGAATAACCCAGTGGTAAGGATTGTAGATTCTACAGGTAAGACAATACTACAGCGACATTCTGGTGATTACTCCTCAGCAGGATTGGTCAGTTATATGGATTTAGCTCTGAGAGCTGCAGGCAAAGGATCGCCTAAATACCTTCAGTTGCTTAATGAAGAGCTCTCTAGTAAGAACGAAGAGACAGCCTATTATCAGATGTATTGTTTCTGGAGTGGGGAAGCGCACCTTGGTCAGCAAGAAGGAGTAGTAGCTACTGAGCCTGGCTTTATGAATGGCGCTGAAGTGGTCAAAGTCGTATTCCAATCTGATGTAATCGATAAGAAACAACTGGACAAGCACGCAAAAAAGGCTTCATGTGCAGCTGTTGCACGGGAAGGTAAGTTTAGACCAGATAAAGATCCACAATACTACCTCAAAAAGAGTGAGTACCGATACTTGCCATTAGCAGATATCCAAAAGACTAAAATAAATGCTGCCATAAAAGCAGGCGCTAATCCTACGGAGTACTTGAGTCCTAGTCAGAAAGAATGGCTTGGGACAAAGTCAAAAAAGGCCTTATATGAGTTACCTCTACAGGAAGCTTGGATGGCAAGGAAAGGGTAAGCAAGGATAGAGTTAATTTCAATTACAGTAATAAACAAAGGCAGCTAGAGTTTTCTAGCTGCCTTTCTTTATGCTTTTTTAAGCCATATTTTGAGGTGGTATCCTTAAGATCTGTCCTGGATATATTTTGTCTGGATGAGACAGCATTGGTTGATTGGCTTCGAATATGGCGTTGTATTTCATTGGGTCACCATAGACATCTTTCGATATTTTAGATAAGGTATCTCCTTTCTTGACTTCGTGAAAAGTAGATTCTGGCTCTGGATTGGTTACAGAAATCATATCGCCAACACTCGCAATGCCTTCTACATTACCAAGAGCCAAGATGATTTTTTCTCTATTAGCGTTCGTGTCAGTAATACCTGTGACTGTGACATGCTCTGCAAGGTCTATGTAGAGGTCATTTACTGGTAGGCCTAGTCGGCTGATTTCGTTCTTGAGGGCTTCGATTTTGATCTCCTCAGGGCTGCGGTTATCTTCTACGGCAGCAACCTCCTCAGTTTTCTTTCTTTTAAAAAGCTTCGCTCCTGCACCTTTGATAAATGAGAATAATCCCATAGTTATAATTGTTTTTTGTCAGTTAAGTAATATGTGTATTCTAAGCTTCGTAAAAAATGACTTTTTATGGAGAATTGCAAATTGGAGGCCGACCCTCCTCATTAGGACAGACTTATTAGGCATATTCTTAATATCTTAGAGCCCTATGGCTAACCCAAATTTGGATCCTCATCAAGAACAGCTCAGCACTGAAGATAGGCAGCTCGAAAAGGTATTGCGGCCTCGAGAACTTGGGGATTTCTCTGGTCAACCTAAAATCGTAGAAAATCTTAAGGTATTTATTCAAGCGGCAAAACTAAGAGGTGAGGCCTTAGATCATGTGCTCCTTCACGGGCCTCCAGGCTTAGGGAAGACGACACTCAGTCATATTATCGCTAATGAGATGGGCGCCACCCTCAAGCTCACCTCAGGTCCTGTACTAGAAAAAGCTGGAGACCTCGCTGGACTACTTACCAACCTACAAGAAGGTGATGTCCTCTTTATTGACGAGATACATAGACTCAATAATATCGTAGAGGAATATCTTTATTCCGCTATGGAGGACTATAGCATTGATATTATGATAGACTCCGGTCCATCCGCACGGAGTATTCAGATAGAGCTCAATCCATTTACACTTGTAGGTGCCACAACAAGGATGGGCTTGCTGACCTCGCCACTTAGAGCAAGATTTGGTATCAATTGCCATCTCGATTATTACGACTCTGCGACATTGGAGAAGATCATACACCGTTCTGCATCAATCCTCAATATTCCTATAGAAAAGAATGGAGCCAAAGAAATCTCTAGACGATCTAGAGGGACACCCCGTATTGCCAATGCTCTACTGCGTCGGATAAGAGATTTTGCTCAGATAAAAGGCAATGGAACCATCGATCTAGAAATAGCACAGTATGGCCTCAATGCACTTAACGTGGACGAGGGTGGACTGGATGAGATGGATAACAGGATCCTGAGGACTATCATAGAGAAATTTAAGGGTGGACCAGTTGGAATAACCACAATAGCCACTGCTGTATCAGAGGAGGCCGGTACGATAGAGGAAGTCCATGAGCCATTCTTGATTATGGAAGGCTATATCCAAAGGACACCTAGAGGTCGTGAAGCCACCAAGAAAGCGTATCAACATCTCGGTATCGTTCCACCGACTGTGAGTGGGAGTTTGTTCTAGCGGTGTAGTATTCGTTCCTTGAGATCTTGACACTTCTTGCAGCTAGCTAGATGCACGGTGAATGATTCTGATCGAGTACTTTGTTTGTCATCTCTCCCGAGGATGTAATTCTTCATTTCAATTTCCGAAATACAACTTTGTTGACGCCTAATTTTGAGGATAACCCTAACTACAAATAAGAATGAAACTAGAAGCAGAATCTCAAAGAGTAGGAGCATTGATGCATGTAACATCTAGTTAATATAGATAATTAGTCGTACCAAATCTCTCATACGTATAGAATTGGAGTTGATTTCTTAATTTTTGATTTCTTTTGAAGCGTTCATACAAAACAAACTCTCAACTATGTCAAAACTTAGACTACTCGTGCAGATCATATTATGTGCTATATCACTACAAGCGCAGGATTTTAATGCAGCCTTGATGGATTCGTTTCTGTTACATCTCTACCAGAATGACAAGGGAATGGGGAGCCTAGCTGTAATGAAAGGCGATCAACTTATATATACAGGTGTTGTAGGGATGGCAGATGTAGCGAAAGGAAAAGAAGCTACAGTTGATACGAGGTATAAGATTGGATCTATTTCTAAAACTTATACTGCGACGATGATTATGCAACTCGTCGATGCTGGGCATCTCGAATTATCAACAAGTTTATCAAAGTTCTATCCTGAGGTTACCAATGCTAAAAGTATCACCATAAGACACTTGCTCAGTCATAGGACAGGTATCCCAGAGTATCTAGAAGACATATCAGAAGCTCAGCTATCTAAACCTATAAGTGTAGAAGCAATGATAAAACAAATAAGTGTGGCTCCATCTGATTTTGCACCTGATGCGAAATATGAATATTCTAACTCTAATTATTATCTGCTGGCTTGTATAGCGGAAAGAGTTTCTGGGCAATCTTATAATGAACTCCTTCAGCAGTTGTGTCAGAGAGTAGGTCTTAAGAATACTACAGTAGGAAATCAAGATGCAATGGCTATGACTGCGAAGTCGTATGGTTGGTTGGAAAAGTGGCAATCTATCCCGGCGTGGGATATGAGTTGGGCCTACGGAGCAGGAGGGATAAGCTCAACGGCAGCTGAGGCTGCATACTATATGTATGCTCTACAATCAGGAAAAATACTGAGTGCTGCTTCTACTGCAGAAATGAAAAAGATAAATGAAGGCTATGGGTTAGGTTTGTTTACTGTTCCTTACGGGCAGTATCGCGGCTGTGGGCACAATGGTCGGATAGAGAATTTTGAATCTAGTGCTTATCACTTTCCAGATCTTGATCTCACTTTTGCTTACTTGTCCAATGGACTTTCGCTCAATAACAATGATGTATTGCTAGGTATCCTAAGTGTAGCTATAGATGGTCAATTTGAGTTTCCTGATTTCACACCTAAGACTGAAGTAAAATTGTCAGCCGCTCAGCTTCAGCTTTTTGAAGGGGAGTATAAGAGTGGGACTTTTCCTCTTGACGTAAAGGTGTTTTTGTCTGGCGAAGCTTTGATGGCGCAGGCAACAGGACAAGGTGCTTTCCCACTTACTGCTGTAGGGGAGGCGGAATTTGTTTTTGAGGCAGCAGGAATTGAAATGAGTTTTGATACTGCTAAGAACTCTATGACACTTAAGCAAGCCGGGATGGTCAATGTCTTTGAGCGGTAGGGCATCTATTTTTCATCTCTTATGGTATAGATATAGGAACAAGGCGCGGAGAATGTCAACTAGTTGTCACATTTTTGGCAATTATCAATTCTTGTAGTGGCTGTGTAAGCCACTTACCGACACCCTGTAGTGGGGGAACCTCAGAGTACAGTTAAGAATTCCTGTCTTAATAGTACAAACGATAAACAATGAAAAATCTAATCACAATAATCGCGGCACTTACACTAACAGTTTCTACTGCTTTCGCTTCGACAACACCAAAAGCGCTTATCTCTACAGAGAATGTAGTTGTAGTTGCAATCGGTCAATTAGATTTTTTCACTTCTGCAGAGTTTGATGCAGATACAGACAACTTATCTTTTACAACAGATGAGAACATCTCAATCATCCAAATCTTTAACGCTGCTGGAGAATTAGAATTCCAATTACCAGTAATGAGCGATATAGTAAAGATCAACAAGAATCTTTTTGGTACAGGAGAATATCAGTTAGGTTTTATCCTAGAAGGACAAAGCCAAGTACACACTACTCAAGTATCAATCAAGTAATAAAAATGAGCGATTACGGTCGCCAAAGAAATAGAGTATTTATAAGGTAGGAGAATTAGTCACTCTCCGAAAAACAGTCTCAGAGAAATCTGAGGCTGTTTTTTTTGTTTGTAAAGTCTTTCTTATCTCTTCACAAATTTCTGTCCCACCTCCCCGGTATTCAAGAAGTATACTCCAGGTTCTAATTCTGTTAGCTCTTTAGTGAAAGTGTGAGATGTTGCTTCAATTTTTTGAACTACTTGACCGGAAATATTTTTTAACTCTAAGGTAAGAGGAAGCGAGAATTCTCTATCAAGAGTTATCGTCATAAAATTATCAACTGGATTGGGACTAGTTTTGATCAACTGTTGCTTATTTTCATCATCTTCAGTATTGAATATGAGTAGATCGAAACTTATAAGAATAGTCTCATCTGTTACTTCCTGTCCTGATTTCATCCCACCTGCTATGATTCTATCAGAAATATAAATATTTGCTACACTGCGCAGATCCATTGGTATCTCTTCTTCAATTTCTATCCACTCATCAGTTAGAATGGATGGAGACTTTACTCTATTATCTGGCTCAACACCACCACTGCCATTATAAGCAATGCCGTCAAAATTGTATGACGTTACTGCGCCGCCTATCCAAGTAGGTGTGCCTTCGATGTGGGTTGCCGCGCTCCTATAATTAGTCTCTCTGCCTGCGGGTGGAACTATAGACCACTCGATATCTAATGGATCCGTTTCTGAGATAACACCTTGTCGCATTTCATTACGCGTTGTAAATCCTGTGCCATTAGCACCTCCATAGTAGTAGATTGTATTGTTCACTATTGTCCCTGAAGCACCGAAAGCAGGATACTGAATGTTAGCCGGCACACTAGTCGCTACAGACCAAGAATCTGTTCTGGTATCATAAACTTGCACGTCGCTGACATTCCTGAAATTACTCCAACCTGTAATCACATATATAAGCGGTCCGTTGACAACTTGGACTTGGTCATCGATAGGGATAGGAATATCTGTTCCGTTCGGTAAGTAGACATTGTTGACAACATCATAGCGATGCACAAAGGCAGAGGATTCCTCCGTGAGGTTGGTGTTGACATAATACCCACCGATGATATAAAGTGTATCCCCGACACGACTAGCAGCGCTGGCTATTTTACCTCGAGGATCTGGAAGTGGGTCGATTTCTTCCCAGCTATTGGCTCCCAGGTCAAACTTAAAAGCTCTATTGTGTATTCCTGCGGGCACCAAAGTCTCATCTATCCCACCGAAGCTATAGACATAGGCTTTGCCATCAATGAAGCCCTCTACAACTGCGTTGTTACTAGTTTTTATAGGCATAGGCGCTAACTGTTGTATGTTAAAGCCTCTTTGAGCACAGACAACAAAGGGTAAAACTAATAAGCTAATAAATAAGGCCTTACGCATAACACAAGAGTTAGAGTGATAAGAATAAAATCTAAGGTATAGAATTTCTATCCTATGTTACTCAGCCTTGGCTCATTAGAATCTAGTAAGCTTTAGCGAACAACACCTTTTGCTTACTCTCTTTTCCAGTGAGTATACACTTGCCATCAGATGGTCCCTCATCATTTGGGATGCATCTTATTGTTGCTTTGGTCTGCTCCTTAATCTTGAGTTCTGTTTCCGTAGTACCATCCCAGTGCGCTTTGATAAAGCCACCTTTGGTATCTAAGATATGCTGAAACTCCTCTAGATCTGTAGTCTCAGCCGTGTGCTCAGCTCTATAGTTCTTAGCTTTTGTGAAGAGGTTGTTTTGAATCTCCTCTAGTAAGTCCGTGATATATCTATTGAGACCTTCTACAGGGACAGATGTTTTTTCTTTGGTATCTCTTCTGGCGATTTCTACTTGATTTTTTTCTAAGTCTCTCATACCGATGCCTACTCTTACCGGTACGCCTTCCATCTCATATTGCGCAAACTTAAATCCTGGACGCTTCTTTTTATCTCTATCAATTTTGACTCTGACACCTGCGCCCTTTAGTTGTTTCTCTAGTTTTTCTGCGACTTCCATTATCGTCTCATTTGGCTTTGGAATAGGAACGATGACGACTTGTGTTGGTGCTAGCCTAGGAGGTAGGACCAGACCTTCATCATCTGAGTGGGTCATAATCAATCCACCGACGAGTCTTGTAGATACTCCCCAAGAGGTTGCCCATACATACTCTTCTTTATTGTTGCTGTCAGCATATTTGACATCAAAGGCCTTGGCAAAGTTTTGTCCGAGGAAGTGGGAGGTTCCTGCTTGGAGGGCTTTCCCATCTTGCATCAATGCTTCTATTGTATAAGTCTCCTCCGCACCGGCAAAGCGCTCATTGGCTGTTTTGGCCCCTTTAATGACTGGCATAGCCATATAATCCTCTGCAAATCTCGCGTAGACCTCGTGCATTTGCTGCGACTCTTCTATAGCCTCTTCTCTAGTTGCGTGGGCTGTATGCCCCTCTTGCCATAAGAACTCCGCAGTTCTCAGAAATGGTCTAGTTCTCATCTCCCATCTGACGACATTGGCCCATTGGTTGATCAAAAGCGGTAAGTCTCTATAAGACTGTATCCAATCTCTATATGTATTCCAGATGATGGTCTCGGAGGTTGGTCTGACGATTAGCTCTTCTTCTAATCTTGCAGAAGGATCTACAACCACACCATTACCGTTAGGGTCATTCATTAATCTGTGGTGAGTGACAACGGCACATTCCTTAGCGAAGCCTTCGACATGCTGAGCCTCTTTGCTCAGAAAGCTCTTGGGGATAAACAAAGGAAAATAAGCATTGACGTGCCCAGTATCCTTAAACATCCTATCAAGTTGGTCCCGCATATTCTCCCAGATACCATAGCCTAAGGGCTTGATCACCATACAGCCTCTTACAGCTGAATTGTCTGCCAATCCTGCTTTTTTGACAATGTCATTATACCATTGAGAGTAGTTTTCCGATCGTGGTGTTATTTCCTTAGCCATAGGCTTGTTTTAAATAGTCTGAGAATGGGCACAAAAGTAAGGTTTTGCGCATAAGTAGTCATCTAGTTGATTTCTATAGAGCAGTAGTCTTAAAATTAAAAATCCCCGCTTCATTTTCTGAAGCAGGGATTACTTGTTTTGTTTTCTTTGATAATTCTATAACTGAGCGAATGCGAATAGACATATTTCATCTTCTTGTCCTTCCATTTGATAAGTAATAGATAGGACTTCCGATTCTACCATATCTGCATTGTTTGTATTTATCGCAAAATTTCCGGAGCCATTTATCAGCTCTAAAGTGCTACCGTTTTCAAGAAGTAAGCTATAATCTTGCATCTCTACCTGATCAAACTCATCAATAGTGCCGATTAATGGACCTGAGGCTGACTTAAATGTTACTCTAATCTCGTCTCCATCTGCACTCACTGTGGCTTGATCATAGACTTCTTGATCACCTGAAATAAGGCAAGAAAATGAACCTCTATATTCGTCGCCTACCCATCGATCTGCAGGAGAGTCCTCAGAACAAGAAGTAAAGGCTAAAATCGAGACTAGAAGAATAAAAGTTGTTTTATACATATTTCATATTCATTTGAAATCCTTGAAAGTAGGTATTCAAAAGATTTTTGGAGCGGCCTTAACGTAATTCACTATGTTAAAGCCTATAACTTATGTTAAATCCGTGATTTTGTTGAAAAAATATGTTAAAACCCCATTTATAAACTTGAAACTAGAACCTAAACCAAAGATTATTCGTCTAAATAGTACGCGGTCATAAAGATGATAGTTAAGGACTTTAACGGCACTTTACAGCGTATTAAGTTGATATTAATAGTCTAGAGCTTCAAAAAGACTTAACTTAGGAGTGTCTTAGACAATCAGTAGCTACAACTTTTGTAAACACACAAAAACTATTCAAATGAAAGAATTAAAAATATTCACACTAATGAGCTTCTTACTTGTAGGTCTTAACTTACAAGCACAGTTTGACGACTTATACCTATCTTCTGACAGTGAAGAGTATTTGGCAACTGTAGAAGTAGAGGAGCCAACAGCTGCAGATTATGCTTCATCAGATGAAGATTACGAGTATTACTCGGAGTATGATAACTACTACAGCAGTAGAATAAGAAGATTTAGCAGACCAGCGGGTTATAACTATTACAACTCTTACTACGCTAATGATTTGTTCTATGATCCATTTAGATCTTACTATGCACCTCAATACTACAGATACAACAGAGTATCTAGAGCTTTTATACCTGCAAACACAGGGAGATTTGGAATTGCCTTCGGTAGCCCGTACAACACAGGATATGGTTATGGCAACTCTTATGCGCTTACTAACTATGGCGGATTTGGAGGAGCAACTGGAGGTTCAGGAGGTTTTTACAATGGATGTGTAACACCTACAGCGTTGACGACATCTAGAGTATCAGCTCCAACTTCTAACAGAGCTACTTACACAGGTGCTAGAAGATCTACGGCTAGTAGAACAAGTACAAATGGCAGAACTAGTAGAGTTCAGACCTACGGAAGAAGCAGCAGAACAGCTCCTTCGTCAAGAGCGACAAACAGAAGATCTTCGACAAGATCATCATCTACAACTAGACCGACAAGATCTAGTAGCTTCAATAGGACGAGTAGCAGATCTAGTAGTTCTTTCAGATCTTCATCTAGATCAAGTTCTTCATCTAGATCATCTAGATCGAGTTCAAGCTCTAGAAGAAGATAAAAAGTTACAAGTATCAAGATATATCAAGGTGGACACTCTTTTGTCCACCTTTTTTTTGCCCAGTACTAAAAATTTGCCTTATTATTCCAATTGTATATTTGACTTATGAATAGATCGATTCAACTTATAGCCCTTTTGGGATTCATTTTAAACCTATCTACACAAAGTATGCAAGGACAAGGACTGTCCGATGCCTTGCGATATTCACAACTATTGGCTGGTGGTTCTGCGAGAGTGATGGGCACTGGTGGTGCATTTGGCGCTATGGGAGGAGATTTTGGGGTGACTAGTCTTAATATATCAGGTCTTGCGGACTACAAGTCTAAAGAGTTGATGTTTACTTTTTCTTATAATCAAGCGGGGACAGAGGTAAGAGACGGCGAGACGATCATCGGAGAAAACAACGAGGGTAGGGAGTTTATCATAGAAAACCTTGCTTTTGTAAAGCACGTGAAGCCTCGTTATTCGGAAAATTTAATTGCATCTAATTTTGCAATAGGTTTACAACAGTACAGTAATTACAATCAAGTCATTTCATTTGATACGGCTACATCTGGCTCTATTGCGGATCGATTTGCAGAATTAACCAATGATTTTTGTCCCTGTCCTTTTGATATAGATTTTAGTCAGGATTTTCCTTTTGAAGAGGACTTGTCTACTTTTTCTGGAGCCATCTTTCATGATCCTACTGTTGAGCGCTATTTACCAGATTATTCATTTGGTACACAATCTGTGCCTACTCTCAATAAAACCCAACGGATAGATCGCTCAGGTGCTCTCAATGAGCTAGTCCTTGCTTGGGCTGGGAAATATAAAGGAGGGCTTAATATAGGTCTCGGTATAGGCGTACCCATTATTTCATTTAGCGAAGAGAAATTCTACTCTGAGTCTGATCCTACTGGTACTCTACCCTTTAATCAACTCAATTTTGATGAAAGCCTTTTTGCTTCAGGTACCGGCATCAATCTCAAGGTCGGTGTAGGTTATACTGTTCTAAAAAGAATAAGATTAGGTGTAGGATATCAGACCCCAACCATCTATAGAATCAATGAAATATTCTTCAGTTCTCTTTTTTATGATTCTGATAATTATGTAGAAGATCCATTTATCGTCAACTCTCCTGAGGGAAGATTTACTTATAGATTGAGGACGCCAAGCAGACTAACGCTTAGTGGCGGTTATCTTATGATATTTGAAAAATTGAAAGGTTTTGTGAATGTTGATGTGCAGCGCATCGATTACACAGGGAATAGATTCAACTTTACCTTTAATAGTGATGCCAATATAGATCAGATACTAGAAGACGAAGCCAATGCTGAAATCACCAATGAACTAAGACCTACTTATAGTTATAATTTGGGCTCTGAGCTGGCTTTTGGCAGATATAGAGTGCGAGGAGGGGTTAGTTTATTGGGCAGACCATTTTTTGATGAAGCCAAGGTTTTTGATAAGGTATACTCTGCGGGAGTCGGCTATAGAATGAATAAGATTTTCTTTGATTTGGCTTATCAATTTAGACAATTGTCAGAAGGATATAGCCCTTATTCTCTAGGTGGCAATGCTGCATTACCCGTTGTTGTAGATACCAATGTCAATAAGTTGGCCTTGACGATTGGGTTTAAATTATAGTGAAGAGTCCCATATATGGGCCATTTTGCTATATTTAGAAAAAAAAGTTAATGATGGATTTTAGGACAGAGTGGAGCAGCTGGGTGATGGTAGTTCTTATGATTGTCATCGCTGTTGTTATCAACCCTTGGGCCACACCACTAGAGTGGAATGCGACGAGTACTATTTCTTATGTTATTAATATGTTGGCTTATCCCTTCATTGCGATAGCAGTAGCCACTATTCCAGTACTTGTTATTTGCTGGTTTCTAAAGGTAACTCCAGACTTAGATTATTCAATTAGAACTGCTTTTGGCTTTATGCTCTTCCTCTTGATTCAGTTCCTTGTATTCTAAGTGCTTTAACGAATCATTTTAAGAACAACGGCGTTAATTTATTCGTGATACTCAATTTCAACAGATATGTACGGTAGAAGGCAACCTCAATATGGTGGAGGATATGGCCAGCAAGGTGGTTATGGTCGACAACGCAGTGGCGGCTCAGGTAGATTTAAGATGATGTTGATCATCGGTCTAGCAATGGCAGGTTTTCAGGTAGTTAAATATCTAAGTAGCTCTCAGGTCAATCCTGTTACTGGAGAAAATCAGAGAGTCACTTGGTCTGTCGAAGAAGAAATACAATTAGGCCTCAGTAGCCGCCAACAGATGGCAGCCCAGCACGGTGGCTTACATCCTGATCAAAATGCGCAGGATTTGGTAGATAGAATAGGGGAGAGATTGGCAGCAAGTCCTTGGGCACAAAAATCTGGTTATCCTTATGATTTTCATTTATTGGCAGATGATAAGGTAGTCAATGCCTTCGCCCTACCTGGGGGACAATGCTTTATCACGGCAGCTCTTTTTGGAAAGTTGGAGAATGAAGATCAATTGGCTGGTGTAATGGGGCACGAGATTGGACATGTTATCCACAGACACGGTGCGGAGAGAACAGCCAAAGCCAATTTTATCCAAGGTCTCATCCAAAGTGTGATGGTGGGCGCAGGTGGCGATTATTCTGTGGCACAAGTTGCGCAGGTGGTAGGCCAGTATGCCAATATGAAATATGGAAGAGATCAAGAATTGGAGTCAGATGAATGGGGTATACGTTTGATGATGGAAGCAGGATATGACCCACTGGAGATGATAGGTGTTATGGATATCTTAGAAGCTTCTTCTGGAGGCGGAAATGTTCCAGAGTTCCAGAGTTCGCATCCAAGCCCTGCAAATCGAAGAGAAAAAATAAGAGAAACGGTAGAGCGCTTCGAGAGAGAAGGGCTCAATTAAAATTGTGCCTTCTCAGTGATTTTCCCGTCTTAATACTGATTGAATTATAGAAAAATATACATATGAGAAATTTTATGAAATCTCGGAATCCAATGTTCAACAACGACAACTCTAAGGTCGATGTGAGAGCGATAGCTCGTAGAAGAGAGGGAGGACCGATTATAGATGAATCTACTACGATGACTGTCAGTGGTGCCGTCAATAAGACCCTTATGTTGGGATGTATTCTGATGATTACGACAATCTTCAGTTATATGTACCCCAATCAATTGTTTGCTAAAGTGGGTGCTCTTGGTGGATTTGCAGTCTATATGTTTACCTCATTCAAGCCGCACTTGGCACCTATGACTGCACCTCTATATGCCTTACTCAAAGGATTGCTTGTCGGTACCGTCTCAGCGATGTATGCATATCAATTTGGTGGTATTATCTTCCAAGCAGCGAGTCTAACTATCGCGACACTTCTTTCTATGCTTATGATATATAAGTCAGGATTGATCAAAGTGACTAAGAAATTTAGAATGGGAGTCACTATGGCAGTAGGTGCTATTATGATTGTCTACTTGATCAGTTATTTCGGATCTTTTGTAGGATTTCAAGTTCCGTTTCTTCATGAGAGTACACCTATAGGAATTGGAGTTACAGTTGTTATCATTGGTATAGCAGCACTTAATTTGTTGCTTGATTTTGACAACTTTGATAGAGGTGAGGCTAATGCTGCTCCTAAGTATATGGAGTGGTATTATGGAATGGGCTTATTGTTTACACTAGTCTGGTTGTACATCGAATTCCTTAGACTTTTGGGTAAAATACAGAGTGACTAAAAACTACTTAGAAATAAAAGTAAAAGGTGTGTCTTGAAAAAGTCACACCTTTTTTTATTTATTTTTTGCAAAGCTTTTGTCATTTACAGTACTCTAACCTGCGCAATGCTCTGATATCTTTTATACTTGTAGTAACACCCACCCCAAATACTCTCCACCACTTTTATATCCCTTAGTACATAGTTAATTCGACTGATTAACGTCATTTTTTGAATCGCTAAATATTAGTACAATGGGAAACAATCTACTAAGTCTACTATTTTTTGTAGCAACCGCACTTCCAGTTGATCAGGAAAAAATAATCCTCATTCAAACTGATCATTTCGAGATAAGCTTAGACTCAGCAGAGTTTGAAGCTCAATTTTTAGAAGTCGATTATGAAACTTCTACCGGAAACATACAAATGGTTACCAAGCAAGAAATGCATTCTATGATCGTTTATCAAAACGAAGAAATTGTATTTATGCTCCCTGTTATGAGTGACAGAGTTACCCTAGGAAGCAGCTTGTTTGATGACGGAGGTATTTACCAATTAGGATTCAAGTTCAAAGATGCTAGCGAATTAGCTTTTGCAGCAATGGTAATGAACTAAAAGGAAAACTATAACCAGCAATATTTTCTTAAAACACTAACTCCAAAAGAAAAGGTCTGTCAATTGTGATAGACCTTTTTTTTGTGCGAGTTTTACTTGCTCAGTATTCCTTTCAGAATGTTTAGTGTGATAGCATAAGTAGGTCGGACGCCACCCACACCTAGCCCGCCAGAAGCCAACGTGCTTCCTGTCTCTAGAGGATTATCAGAAGCATAATAAGCATAGCGCAATTCTACTTTCTTATTGATACTATTTCTAATCAAGGCTGCAGATTGTATAGCTTTCTGATAGTGTGCACCTTCCATTTCTAATCCTGCAGCTTTCCACGACGATCTGAGAAAGTACCTTAGAATGTCTTTGTTCTGTAATGAAGTCCCTAGCACGGTTATCATACAACCCGAGTAGACATCCACGCCTGCATCCGCAAAGTCTTCTGCTTTCAAGCTATTTTTGAAAGGATAATTGTCTGCAGTTCCTTCAAAGACATGCGAGGTGGGTACGATGATATCTCCTTTCTTCCCTTTAAGTATGCCTGCCTTACCCATTATGTTTACAGACTTAATGTCTAGTTTTAATTTACTCCCATCAGGTAAGTCATATGGTTTGAGCAGTTCGTCCATACACTCGTAGGCTTGCTCACCAAAGGCATAATCCATAACAATGAGGACTTTGTCTTCTAGTTTGCCTTTTGAGGTTAGAGACTTAAGTTCTTTTGGTAGGTCAGAGATTTTGAGTTGACTCAAATCAAATATCTGTACGTCGATATTGGTCCCTGAAGTGTCTTGGTATTCTGCCATGCCATTTTTCAATGCATAGGCTTTTACCTTTTTATTTTGGCTGGCATTAGTGGAGAGTTGCTCCATTAATTTTCCAAATGATTTTTTAGTTTTTAGCGCCGAGGTCGCATAGAGAGAATTCATTATACTGTGCAGATTGGCACTGACTATATGTAGTTCTTTGCCTAGGAGTTGTGAAGCCTCTAGTTGTTGCTTGATATTATGCGCCCAGATTGCTCCAAAGATGTGCATCCCTAGTTTTTCTCTGAGAGTCGCAGAGAATGTTATCTCTCGATCATTTTTGTCTTTGTACTCGTTGATACTGAGTTGGCCCAACCAGTATACGATACTAAAGAGGCTATTGACTTTATCTGTTTTATCAAAGAGCGCTGCAGCTTCTGCAATTTCTTCATAAGTTCTGCCGAGTAGGGTACTCAAATGCGTATAGCCTACCTCCTTGTTAAACTTTTTCTTACCCTCTATTTTTCTTATTATTTCCTCTAGTAACAGCCATCTTCTACGCTTGCGCCCGTGATGATCTAAGGCGTGACGTCTTATCTTCTCAGCTTCGATATACATAAAGGTCAGATGGGTCAGGACATCGTAGACATCGCTACGACCTCTTGTCATCTCTATGTACATATGCTCCTCGTCTATCCGGTAGCAATCTCGCCTACGCTTAGCTGGAACTATAGGTGTGAAGCCTTTGGCTGCCTCGTAGCCTTCTCTGCTGATGAGCTTGATATATTGGCATTGCTCTATGCCCTGAGGTAATCGCTGGAAAACATAATTCAATCCATTGAGCTCAACTTTTTCAGTGTCTGCTATGGAGCCATAGATTTCAGGTTCTAGATCGAGTAGCGCACTGATCATAGACTCACCAGAGACACCTAGTGGCTTGTAATATCCTCTGATAAATAAGTGACGCATAGTGATATGCAGTCGTTGTAGGGCACCAGTAGATATCTGCGCTCTAGAAGGATTAATTACGGATGGGTTTGCCATAGTTGATGAGATTAATACCCATATACTTCAAATATCGAACCACAGATTGCGCTACAAACCCTGATATATCTTGCATTTTAACGTTAAATAGGTCTTAATTGTCTCTTTGGGAGTTACCTATAGAGTCTTTATTTTGTTACCCTAATACAAAACAGAATCAAATGCGTTTAGTCTTATTAATTTCAGGGTTGTTTTTATTTAGCCTAACAACCAGCAATGCACAGCTCAAAGGCCTGCTCAAGAGTGCCAAAGAGGCGGCTAGTAGTCTTACTGACATCAAGGATGGAGATACGGATGGTCTCGATATAGCGGGTGGACTAAAAGAAGCACTTAATGAAGGTGTAGAATCCGCAGTAACTTCTCTTTCCGCCAAGGATGGCTACTTAGAGAGTCCTTACAAATTATTATTGCCTGATGATGTCAAGAATGTTGTCAACAAGCTGAAGATCGTACCAGGCTTCGGAGATGTAGAAGACAAGCTTATTAAGAAAATGAATGAGACGGCAGAATTGGCTGCCAAGGAGGCGACACCGATTTTTGTTGATGCCATAAAATCTATAACCATTACTGATGCTAAAGGGATTTTGTTTGGCGAAGATGATGCAGCGACAAGCTACCTCTCCGCTAAGTCAAGAACGAAGCTTTATGATGCTTTTGCCCCTGTCATACAGAAAGCTATGTCGACAACAGGTATTACCAAGTATTGGTCTTCTGTAGTGACCAAGTATAATAAGTTACCGCTTACAAAAGATGTCAATCCTGACTTGGAAGACCACGTTAATAATAAATCCCTAGATGGTTTATTTAGTTTGATAAGTGTAAAAGAGGAAGGAATAAGAGGAGATATATCTCAGAGAACCAGCCCACTATTGCAGGATGTCTTTAGTAGATTGGATTAGAAATAAGAATTATTGCAACTGTTAAATATTATTGCAGGTTGAGAATGTAATAAAGAGTTTTGGAAGTAGATTGAGTAAAAGGGAAGGCGGGTCTGGTACCCGCTTTCTTTATTTTAGGTAATAAAAAAAGGCCCCCAAAGGAGCCTATTTACATTATCAAATCAATATGAAAAAAACTTTCTATCCAATTACTATTACTATGACAAGTAAGAAAAGAAGTCCCCTAAAACTTTAACATATCTAGAGATCAGCAGCCGAGAAATGTCAACTACTTGGCTGTTTTCATTTAGAAAAGACCAAAAACCTTTAATACAGATAAACTAGGCTACGCTAGTTGTATTGAGTTTTTGAGCGATAAATAGATTGTAAAGCGGTAGATAATTACGAGCTACAAGACAACATAGAACAACCCACTTTCGTCCTTGCCCACTCTGGCCTCTTGGCATACCACTTTACCATATCAGGTTGTTCTGCGTATGGATTTTTGAGGAGTTGGTAGAGTTCGTCTATGAGATTGTAGTTGCCTTTTTCTGCCGCATCTATAGCGAGCTGGGCCATATAGTTTCTGAGTACATATTTCGGATTGACCTGGTGCATAGAAGTTTGTCTGATAAGTCGGTCTTGGTTGTCTGCGCTTAATTTTTTCAAATAAATTTCGAACCACTCTTTCCATAAAGTTGACGAAGGATCGTCTAATTTGGATAGGTTATAGAAAGCTGGACTTATTTTTTGTATTGCGACTTCGCTTGTGTCGCTTGGAAGGATCTTAGATAATTCTCGAAAGAATATGGTCATATCTGTTTCTATGAGTTCTAGATTTTTTTCTATCTGATTGATAAAGTCTACATCTACTTTTGTTTCTCTTCGCAGTCCAATTTTCTGCCACATCATCTGGTAATATTTTTTGAGATAAGTGGATTGGAATTTCTTGAGTATCTCTTGAAAAGGAGTAGCCTGAGGTTCTAATAGGTAAAGTGCATTGGCTAATTGATTGAGATTCCATAGTGCTACCGCAGGTTGATGTCCGTAACGGTATCTTTTATTTTGTCTATCGGTCGTATTAGGTGTCCAGCCGTGCTCATAACCTTCTAGCCAGCCATAAGGCCCATAGTCAATAGTTAAGCCGAGTATCGACATATTATCCGTATTCATCACACCGTGTACAAAACCTACTCGCTGCCAGTGTACAATCATCTCTAAGGTCTTCTCACTGACTGCCCTAAGTAAGGCTGAAAATCTCGAAGGACTGTCAATATCTATTTCTGGATAAAAATATTTGATCGTGTAATCAGCAAGTTGTGTTAGTGTCTCTTTGTCTCCTCGACTTGCTAGAATCTGAAAATTACCAAAACGTATAAAAGAAGGTGCCGCCCTACAGACGATGGCTCCTGGTTCATAAGCTGCATTGCCATCGTACATCATATCCCGCCATACTTGATCACCAGATAGACTTAAGCTAAGCGATCGGGTTGTAGGTACGCCAAGGTAAAACATCGCCTCGCTGCACAAATGCTCCCGTATAGAAGATCTTAGGACGGCTAGTCCATCAGCAGATCTAGAGTAAGGGGTTTCACCTGCGCCCTTGAGCTGCAGTGCCCACCGCTTATCCTGATGTAGTACTTCCATTA
>CALBWK010000170.1 GCA_937969415.1 uncultured Saprospiraceae bacterium
CCTCCCCCACCAAGCAGAACAAGAGAATCTGGCCCAGCTCTCTAGCCTTATCCTCAACGAACAGGTCGACAGGGTGATGATCCTCGGAGACTTGTTCCATAGCCACATCAATGAGCAATGGCCCCTATTTAAGGACTTCTTGAAGAAATTTGTGCCTTTACCCTTTGTGCTCGTCAAAGGCAATCACGACATCCTGCACGAGAGTGCCTATAGCGCAGACAATCTGACGATCTACCCAGACACACTCATAGAAGGACCTTTTTGCTTTTCTCATCATCCTCAAGAGAATGTGGACCATTATAACATCCACGGGCATAACCATCCCTCTGTCTTGTTAAGGGGCGCTGGCCTACAGTCATTGAAGTTGCCTTGTTTTCACTTTAGTGCTCGACATCTCGTGGTACCTGCCTTTGGTGTATTTACGGGAACAGCGAAGATAGAGCCGAAGAAGGCGGATAGTATATATGTCATCACGGAAGAGAAGGTGATATTGGTGGATTGAGCTCGGCGGCGAGGGCGGGGGGCTCGGCGGCGAGAGCTAGGCTTTTTAGTGCATAGCTGGGCTTAGCTGCGAGGGCTACGCTTTTAGTGCATAGTGCATAGTGAGACTGGGCGGCGAGGGCTAGGCTTTTTAGTGCATAGCGGATTTAGTGCATAGTGCATAGTGAGGCTGGGCGGCGAGGGCTAGACCTAGCTTACCACCTCTTTATTAACATTTACCACCATCTCCTCGTCATAGCTATGAATACGAAATATTGTATGTTTGCTCATAACCCCATAAATAAGGTCTTATTGTCTAGAAACAACGACGAAATCTTCGAAAAGGAGTTACTTCCTCACATTGATGCACTGAAAACCTTTGCATATCACCTCGCTTATGACGATGATGATGCCAATGATCTAGTGCAGGAAACCTATATGAAGGCGTATAGATTTATAGATAAATACATCCAAGGAACTAATTCTAAAGCTTGGTTGTTCAAAATCTGTAAGAACGCTTACATCAACCACTACCGCAAGCGCAGCAAGCGTCCAACGAGAGTGGATTTTGAGGATATCGTCAGTTACCACGATAGCGATGACGCCACTCTTCCAGGCTATCTAGATCTCCGAGAGGAAATCTTTGATAAAATGATGGGAGATGAAGTCACGATTGCTATCAACTCATTACCTATAGATTTTAGGACAGTTGTTCTACTCTGTGATGTAGAAGGATTTACTTATGAGGAAATCGGGAAGATTATAGATGTGCCTATCGGTACTGTCAGATCTAGACTTTTCAGGGCAAGAAATATGCTCAAAGAAAAACTCAAGTCTTATGCGGATAAGCATGGCTACAAAGACAAAAGATCTGAAAATAAGTCTAGCCGAAGTGGTAACGAAGAGGAATAGCCTCCCTATGTATATGCAACTGATTATCAGCTTATTATACATAAAATAGCTCATTTTTTGACTTTACTCTTTTAGATTACTAACTTGGGATTATCATCCGTGGTTGGTGATATATTTTTTGTTGTTTATAACCATTCTGTACCCTTGAATCAAGTAATTTAAAGTCGTCAAGCGGTTTTACAGAATCTTAAAAAACTGAAATGGAAAATTCTAAACACAACGAGATTCAAAACCGTGTAAGCCTTTACTTCGACAATGCCCTCGCAGATGCCGAAAGAAAAGAACTACTTAACCAAGTAGATTGCGACCCTAAGTGCTCAAAGATTTTCCAGAAAGAGCAGAATTACCGAAACTTCATCAAGAATAACATTACAAGACCTTCTGTGTCTAGTGATTTGATTAAGTCTATAAAAGACAGCATCAACATCCGTTAGCTTAATAAGCTATTTACAACTCCAGATTTTATAAAAATTAAGATGCGTCTGCATCTTAATATTGCTATGTCTATACCCCTCGTCCACTTATGCTTGCGAAACTAGAAGAACTCCATAACCACTTTATGACTCTCGAAGAGAGACTCTCTGATCCTGAAATCGTCACCGATCAGAAGAAGTATGCCAAACTCAATAAAGAGTACAAAGGGATGCAAGAGATAATCGATGAATATCGAAAATACAAGTCTGTCCTCGGCAATGTCAACTCAGCAAAAGAAATGCTCAGTGATCCAGATGCAGAGATGCAAGCGATGGCCAAAGAGGAACTCTCTCTCCTAGAACCTCAGAAGGTAGAGCTAGAAGAAAGGCTAACGTATCTCCTCATACCTAAAGACCCAGAAGATAGTCTGGATATCGTGATGGAAATAAGATCAGGAACGGGTGGAGATGAAGCAGCCATCTTTGCCGGAGATCTCTTCAGGATGTATACCAAGTTTTTTGATAGTCAAAAATGGAAGCACGACATCATCAGCCTCAATGAAGGTAGCTCAGGTGGTTATAGTAAGGTCGTGATGGAAGTATTCGGCAATGAAGTCTTCGGCAAATTAAAATTTGAGTCGGGAGCACATCGTGTGCAGCGGGTACCCAAGACAGAGTCACAAGGCCGTGTACATACCTCGGCAGCGACAGTCGTGATTATGCCTAAGTATGAGATGGATGACATCGAGATCAAAAAAGATGATCTCCGTACAGATACCTTCCGAGCGAGTGGCGCCGGTGGTCAGCACGTCAACAAGACAGAATCCGGTGTACGATTTACCCACTTACCTACAGGTATTGTAGCAGAGAGCACCGACTCCAGATCCCAACACAAAAACAGGGAGATAGCAATGCAGCGCCTCTATCAAAAAATCAAAGAATCTGCCAAGGAAAAAGCCTACCAAGAACAAAAGACTAAAAGAAAATCATTGGTAGGTACGGGTGATAGGTCAGACAAAATTAGGACCTATAACTTTCCTCAGAATAGATGCACAGATCATCGGATCAATCTTACTCTCTATAGTCTAGGAAAGGTGATGGATGGAGAACTGGGCGAGGTAATAGAAAAACTACAAATAGCAGAGAACGCCAGTAAGATGCTAGATACAGAAGCATAGATTTTTATAAAATAAGAATTAAATTACTTACTGGAATAGTAAAAGAAAATATCACAAGGTTTATTTCTACGACTACACTCTTAGATCCACTTACGAACATTTAATCGGTATTGAATAAATTCTGTTCCAAATCTCTCTTCCAAAAATATTTCCTCATCCTTTATCTTTTCGTTTACCCCGTAAGCCATTAAGCAGCAGAATAGCAAACTAACCATATTAGGTGCTATTAAGAAAAATCCGAGAAAGCTAATCGCCAAGCAGAGATGTATAGGATTTCTTGATAGAGAAAACATCCCCGTAGTTACTAATTCTGATGCAGCCGACTTGTCAACGCCTAGACGCCAAGAATTCTTCATTTGGAGTTGTGCTACAAATCCAACAATCTGTCCCAACATACTTAGTACAAATCCTATTGTTTGCACCGAACCTATTTCCAACAAACTGATTGGCCACAAATAAGTATAGTTAGGCTCTATCCAAATAAAATTAATAGCAACTACTAACAACAAGAACATTGCAGCGATAATTATCCTTCCCGATTTCCTCTTTCCCGTTTCTCGAATAAAAACTTTTGAGGTATTCACTTTCGTCTTTCTATACAAGAGTATTGACCTCAGCCCTAGTGTAATACCAAAATAAGTTGCTAAAAAAACAAGCATATAGATTTGGAAAATATTCATAGAGCACTTTCTATAAAATTGGGATTTTTGCAGCAGCTATGCTCGCCCTTAGTCTATGCAATTATCGAGTTCGTCCAAAGACTAGCATTACTCTGCTCATCTCCTAGTACACGGATACAATTTAGAATCTTTGTGAGTACCTAGAACAAACACCAGTGATTATAAATTTGACATCAAAATTACTCACGATTGATAAATATCTCATAACAATCAGAGACAGCACCCTCGTCTGCATCGCCATAGAATACCCCTTGCCCGCTAGAAGTGCCATAGACCCGTCCCGGTACATTCCTATCCCCTACTAGGATTTTTATGGTTCCCCAGACTTCTCCTTCTGTATGGTCTGTTATCTGTATCCAAGTCTGACCTTCGTCGTCTGATCTATATATCTGATCATCTAGATCACCATTCTCCGTGTGCATATATAGTGCAGGGTAAGTCGTTCCACACAAGCCCTTACCAAAACTAAAGGCCCTCACTCTGTGCCCATTAGGAATGTTGGTCTGTTGTGTCCAGGAGGCGCCATAATCTGTAGAACGATATAATCGCGTATTAACGGTAATCCATAGGTGTCCAGGATGATCAGGAATAGTCGTCACTCTAGATCGCTCAAAATTATTAGTGGGTGAGGGCAAATCGTCGCTAATGATACACCAACTATCTCCCTTGTCTGTAGAAATACTAAACTCTCCAGTGTCCCAGTCTAGATAATAGAAGGTACAATCAAAATTCTTGTCAGCGGTGATAGGCCTAAAAGCTGAAAAGATATTATTGATCGTCTTATCAGGACCAAAATCTGTAGAGCCTAGACAATTAACTGGCAGTCCGTTGTTGCACAGATCTTGATTTGTATTGGTACTACTGGGTTCAGCATAAGTAGTACCTCCATCCACAGTAATCAGCAGACGATCTTTATTAAGTGCAATATGGTTATCGGGATCTGCGTAAGAAAGTGCAACGATAGGCTTGATGCCGTCACTATAGTTTGTCAGATTCCAAGTAGCTCCTCCATCAGAAGATGTATATATTTCTCCCAAATCTACACCTTGATTATGTGAGAGACTTGTAATCAAGTTGTCGCTATTGGATTCCACAAAATCTATCGTCGCTGTCTCTGTAACCTGAGTAGAATTTGTAATCAAATCTTTGACTTCGAAAGTGACAAAATTCAAAGAATCAGTAATCGTCTCATCGAATAGAAAAGGAGTATGATCTGCACTTCCAATAATCAATCTATAGTCTTCAGAGTTGGTTGGAAAAGCAACGATATCCGTGGTGACAATTTCTTCATGACCTTTACCATACATATTTGTCCAGATGAGGTTACCTGCTGTAGAGAAATTATTTGTCTGAAAAGTTGTGAACCAACTTGTAAAATGCACTTCCGTATCATCCACAGGATCAAAGGCAATCTGAGCGACGTGAGAGCCGATGACAGTCGTGTTAGGGAAAATATTATCTCCCGGACTATTAGGGAAAGGGCTAGAAGATAGCGTTGACCAATTATTACCACTACTTGTCGTCAGTAGTAGGTTCTGCATATTGTTAAACCTTCCCTCTATCGTAAGCGCTAAGTTGTTTTGATGTGGGCTGCAGGTCACCGTCAGATAACCATCGCGAGGATCAGGGTCTGCTGCTGGCACATTAAGGTTTGACCAATTCATAGCGCCAGTGATATTAGTTGCTTTGGCTAAGCCGGCATACTGACAAGCCACAAGAAGATAATCTGTATTTTTAGATATAGAGATATCCATAGATTGAGTCAACCCTGCAGTCGTGTATTCTGTAAACGTAGGCGGAAATGAGGAAGTGTTGCCCCGATAGAATCCGTGCTCAGGATAACCCAAGTAGACAAGATTCTGTGTAGGATGAAAGACGATAGATCGTATATTGACTGCATTAGAATTATGTGGGACTTGTGCAGCGGAGATCTGTGTGATGTTCAATGTATTGACGTCTAGGATATAGAGACCTCCCCCGCGTGAGCCTATGTACAAGTGATGCAGATTACGAGGATCTAATGCAAGGGGATTACCTTGTCTATATCTATCGTCTCCATTGGAACAGGTCCGCCCCCCGTTGCCAGCAAAAACAAGATTGGGCACACCATTAGGATAGTTAATAGCTAGTTCCGTAAAAGTCATTCCACAATCTACAGACCGCAATATAGCTGCCGTATTCTTACAGCCACTACCCACAGCGAGATATATAATATTGGTATCCGTAGGATGGAGTGCCATCCCTTCCACATCATAGTGGTCTTTGATCTCACTATTGACCATCTGTACCAAACAACCTAAATTGGCATCAAATCGATAAGCACCCCCTACATCTGTCCTATAGTATCGTTTATCTGCATCTAAGGGATGGATTACCATACCTGTAATATAGCCACCACCCCCTATAGGTACGTTTCTCCACGTATATGGCTCCTGATTCTGAGCGCTTAGGAGAGCAACTTGAAGCAATAAAAGGGCTACTAAGGGATTTCTCATTGGGGTGTAGACTTAACAAGCTCCAATATATAACAATAATATCTATGTGTTTGTATTCCTTGTTATCGCCTAGGGAATGTTCCACAATCAGACACTAACAGTAATAATGTGGTGATAAAGCGAGGTCTTGACTAATCACAAAGCTGCAAACACTTTATTCTAAATAGCAGATATAGTTTAATAACTCATCTCTTTTGGAGTGTGCAGATAGGCATAGACACGTCGTCCCAGTTAACTACTGATTGCGGATATCTGATTACTAACAGATACATTGGCAATCTTGTATTAGTTGTATATGGGTAATTTTTCTTACTTTAAGAGATAGACACTACACACATAAGCGAAATAACTGGAACAAGGGAAGGAAGAGGTGAAGTTATGTAGTAGTTATCACCAAGCAAAAAAAACAGAAACAAGACAAAACCATTGATTATCAAAAGAGCAAATAACATATTCAACTATTTCCATTTAGCATTGGCAGCCTATGTGATTTCCCTAATGGTCATTTATTATTTCGATCTGGCTAAACTAAATTTCAATCTCATTCTGAGTTCAATAATATCGTTAGGCCTATTA
>CALBWK010000171.1 GCA_937969415.1 uncultured Saprospiraceae bacterium
ACAGACAAATGACCCCGCTCTATCTGAGAAACTATTTGAAGCTTCATTGACATTGTATAATCACGCTGGGTTCGCTTAGTGTAATTACTTGTTTTTGACATAACATTACTTTTTTGTGTAACGCTATTTCAGGACAGGACAAAGTAGAATAAAAAAACAGCCTCCGAAAATTTTCGGAAGCTGTTTTTTTGAAGAGTGACTAATTCTTCCCCTTAAATATTCTATCTTTTTTCTTTGAGTAAGTTGACTAGACTTACTTTTTTATTTTAATGTAACCATTGTTGTATGTAACTGTGATTGTCCCTGCAAGATAAACCCTAACTTGAAAGTACCCTCTCCAAATAAGTTCTTATTGATTTTCACATTGTTACTCATTACAGGCAATTGAAATTCCATTTCTCCTTCTTCATTAAATATCTGTATTACTGAAATGTCATCATTTGTTGAGAATGAAAGATTCTCTGTTTCTGCATCAAAGTTAGCAGTAGAGAAAATATCTAGGTCACTGATAGAAACCACTTCTACATTCTCTGTAGATATCAATGTTGTTTCTGGAGTAGTTGCAAAAGCACTTGTGAAAGTTACTGTGAGAACTGTAAGAATTGTGATTAGATTTTTCATTGCTTATCGTTTGTATTATTAAGACAGCTATTCTCTCTTGGACTCTGATTAGTCCCCACTACAGCTCCCTTTCATTTGAGATACATAAGCCCTACAAGTAGAGATTAAGGGCTAGAAAATGACAACTAGTTGACAACGTGAATTAGATAGGCATAGAAAATGCAAAGAGAGGAGGCTACTTATTCAAAGTTGTATGCTACGAAAGGAGCGACTATAGCGCTTAATCAAATTTCATAATACTGTTGGAGTAAACATTGTTGCCACTAACTAAATATATGTAGTAGACACCTTTACTATGTTCTGAAAAATTGATAATCGTTTGACTTTCTGTAATTTGATGAGATTATATGATTTGAGGATACTATAACCCTCTCCACGCGACCTTCTGACTTCCTGAAGGAAAGAACCACTAATCGCAAAGGCCTTCATATGTTGCAATAATTGGCAGGACCTCCCTTTGGGGAGAGCCAACTAGTGACGTCCAGCCCCCAACTATGCACTATGCACTAAAAAACTATGCACTAAAACCTTGCCTTCGCACTGTGCTCCTTTGTCTGAATTAGGATTAAAGGATTATATGATTTGAGGATACTAACCCTCTCCACGCGACCTTCTTACTTCCTGAAGGAAGAACCGCTAAGCGCAAAGCGTTTATATGTTGCAATAAGTGGGGAGGACCTCCCTTTAGGGCCGGGTAAGCAGAGCCAACTATGCACCAGTTGATGTCCAGCCCGCAACTATGCACTATGCACTTTAAAAACTATGAACTAAAGAAAAAACCTAGCCTATCTGATTATGGCCGTGATTGTAGACGTAAATCAATAAGCAAAAAAAGAGGATCAATAAGACCAGGAATACGCCTAGGTAAGTTCCTTTCTTTCCCCATTTAATTCTTTCCGCGTCTGACATGTCTGTAGTATTAGATATTGATTGCCTCCCAAGGAGACGATTATTCATTTATTGAAAGCAAAAATAAGCCATTTTATAAGTCAATAGGCGCCTTTTGACCCATTTTTATAGGTCTACAGACATCAGTTGGACAAACTCCTGAATCCTATTGTCGATATCTGCTGGTGTCAAGGTCTTCATCTTGCCGAGGCTAAACTCCTCTACACAGAATGACGCCATCGTAGAGCCAAACACGACTGCTTTCTTCATGTTCTCAAATGAGGTGTCCTCAGTTTTTGCTAGATAGCCCATAAAGCCACCCGCAAAGGTATCTCCAGCGCCGGTAGGGTCCTTGACTTCTGCAAGGGGTAATGCAGGGCAATAGAAGGTTTTATCTGGAGACATCAGCATTGCGCCGTGCTCTCCTTTCTTGATGATAAGGAATTTGGGTCCCATCGTAAAGATCTTTTCTGCGGCTTTCACCAGTGAGTACTCGCCTGAGAGCTGTCGTGCTTCTTCGTCATTGATGGTTAAGACATCTACCTTGGCGATAGCCTCTTTGAGTCTGTCCATAGCGATGTCCATCCAGAAGTTCATCGTATCTAGAACGATAAGCTTGGGTGCTGTGAGTTGCTCCATAACTCTGATTTGGATATCAGGTGTAAGATTACCCAACATCACATATTGACTGTCCTTATAGCTGTCTGGTAGCTCGGGGTCAAAATCATCCAAGACATTGAGATCCGTCTGTAGGGTATCTCTTTGATTCATATTCTCATGGTACTTACCTGCCCAAAAGAAGGTTTTGCCGTCTGCAACGATCTTAAGACCGTCCATTTTGACACCTCTAGCTTCGAGTTCTTTAATCTCTTCTGTAGGGAAGTCAGCACCGACGATAGAGGTCAGTCTGATATCATTAGTAAAATAAGAGGCTGCCCACGATATGTAGGTACAAGCACCACCGATAACCTTCTCAGCGTGGCCGTAAGGGGTCTGGATATCATCAAAGGCTACAGTTCCTACTGTCAATAAACTCATAATGTCTCGTTTAGGCCTGCAAATGTACGGTTCTTAGGCGGGTTGATAGGTTTCCTAGTAGGTAGGATTTGATATTATAAAGGAATATAGGACGCTGCCCGCGAATGCTATGCTTTAATTATGAATTGTGAATTATAAATTTGAGATCGCAGTGCAACGGAGCAGAGAAATCTTCTTCGATATACCACCTAGTTTTCTAACATATAGTCCCAGAGGGACGAAATATGGTTAGAAAAATATCAATATAGAAACAGTAAGCTCTAGAGGAGCGATATGTGGTTGATGTCAAAAATCAGAGAATAGGTCCAAGGCAACATTCCGCAATCCTAATTCTGAAAAAAGGAGGCCTTCTCGGGTAGCTAGCCGCTATGCACTAAAAGCATGGCGCTCGAGGATTTGAGGGAGAAGGGGGCAATTAAAGTTAAGAAGGGCTAAAAGAAACCGGATTATCTACGAAAAGCGTCGTAGAAAGTTAAGATTGTAATAATTAGGGGCTATTACCAGCATATTAGGCTCGATAATTGGATTTTTGTAAGACATAAGTTAACAACACACTAGTACGCTTTTTATGAAATATTATATAAGTCTTCTTGCACTCCTCTCTTCACTGTCCATATTTAGTCAGTCTGAGAATCTTGTAGATTGGCAATTTACCTTGAGTCAAGATGGCACCGAATTAGAGATTGAAGCCACAATTGCTGATGATTGGGTGATTTATTCTCAGCATACTGATCCGGACGGCCCTATTCCTTTAGAATTTGAGTTTACAGATCTGTCAGGTGTAGAGCTAGATGGCACAGTGATGGAAGTGACCAAACCGATTACGGAGATGAGTGAATTATTTGAAGTAACAGTAATGAAATTCAAGAAAAAAGCCTCTTTTAAGCAGAAACTGAAGCTTACTGAGGGCAAAACCAATATCAAAGGAAGGGTAACTTATATGAGCTGCGATGCCACTAGATGCCTTCCACCAAAGACAGTACCCTTCGAAGTCGAGTAAGTTCACGACCTTAGTCCTACATTTTCTAATAGCTAACTAATTCCTAATGCGTTATATCGTCTTACTACTTATCAGTCTCTTTGTTTCCAATGCACAGGGTCAGATTCTCAGTCCAGTCAAGTGGACTATTACTTCAGAACACCTCGGCGGTGAAGAACACAACCTCATCTTTAAGGCCAAGATGGATGATCCATGGACGGTCTACTCTCAGTGGACTTCTGACGAGGGCCCATATCCTACGACAATTACTTACGAGAGTGAGGGCTTTGAGACACTTGGAAAATCTGTAGAGACAGGACATAAAAAGGAAGGCTTTGACAAGATGTTTGAAGTCGATGTTATCAAGTTTCTTCCAGACCAACCATTTACAATTACGCAAAAAGTAAAAGCGCCTAGCGGTACAGAGGTGACCGGTTATCTCACGTTTATGACTTGTAATGCAGAAATGTGTCTGCCTCCAAGTGATGTAGAGTTTGCTCTGATGCTCAAAGGTGGGACTGCAGCAGCAGCTAAGAGTGTCGATAAAACGGCAACGATGGCTGAGAAAGCACCTGCTGGAAAAGTACAATCCGTAGCTAAGAAAGCAGTTACTGCTGCTGGAACAAATGTGACGATAAAAGAAGTCGGCCAGGCTAATTCTAAATTTAAAATGTCTCAGCCTCAGGTCAAGCCAATGGATGCCAAGCCTGCCGCGACAACAAGTCAGACAGCAACAACCAATCAAGATTTATTGGCGCCTGTTAAATGGGATGTTCAGATGCAAAAGAAATCTGCTGACACTTATGAGCTGACCTATAAGGCCATCATTGATAAGGGCTGGAAAGTTTACTCTCAATTTACTTCTGACGATGGACCTTATCCGACATTTATTACTTACGAAACCGAAGGCGCAGAACAAGTGGGAAAGGGATCTGAGACCGGTGCTAGAAAAGAAGGTTTTGATAAATTATTTGAGACGGATGTGATTGCATTTTATCCTGAGCAGCCCTTTGTTATTAAGCACGAAGTCAAGACGTCAGCACCTAAGCTCAAAGGGTATCTTACGTATATGACTTGTGATAAAGAGAAATGCTTGCCGCCGTCTGATGTAGAGTTTGCATTCGATACAAAGAGTGGCGCAGCTGTTCCTTATGATGATAAGGCAGTTACAGTACCAACTACTGCGATGGGTTCTCCGGCAGAAAATGTGCTTGGCGCCAATATTTCTGGAGATATTATCGATAATAAAATACCACAACTCTCAGCAAGTTATCAGAATCCACTAGGCAGTTGCGAAGGCGGAGGTACAGAAGAGTCAAGCTCACTATGGTCAACATTTTTCTTCGGATTTATAGGCGGATTGATTGCCTTGTTGACGCCTTGTGTCTTTCCGATGATACCTCTTACTGTTTCGTTTTTTACCAAAGATTCTAAGCGAAAAGGCTGGGTCAACGGATTGATATATGGGCTATCAATAATAGTTATTTACGTAGCCCTTGGAATGGGTTTGACTTTGTTATTTGGCGAGGAAGCGCTCAATAGACTTTCGGTCAACTGGATCGCCAATACTTTATTCTTTTTAATTTTCTTAGTTTTTGCTTTCTCATTCTTTGGCTATTATGAGATACGCCTACCGAGTAGCTGGTCCACTAAGAGTGATACGATGGTAGATAAGGGAGGTCTTTTAGGCATATTCTTTATGGCCTTTACCTTAGCCTTGGTGTCCTTCTCTTGTACAGGGCCGATTATAGGAACTGCAATTGTTCAAGCTGCCTCAACAGGTTCCAAGATGGGGCCTGCTATAGTTATGGGTGGTTTTGCTTTAGGCTTGGCGCTACCTTTTGGAGTTTTTGCAGCCATCCCAGCACTGCTTAACAATCTACCGAAATCTGGCGGATGGATGAATTCCGTTAAGGTGACTTTAGGATTCCTAGAACTAGCCTTGGCCTTCAAGTTTTTGTCAGTAGCAGATATGACCAACGGATGGGGTTTTTTAAGATACGAGTTATTTATGGCTATCTGGGTGCTCTGCTTTGCAGGGTTATCGGCTTACCTTTTTGGTTTGATAAAGTTTCCGCATGATAGTTCTATCAAGAAATTATCTCCACTCAGATTAATATTAGCGATAGCCTCTCTAGGATTCACGATTTATCTGGCTTCTGGTTTTATGATCAATAAGGATACAAACAGCTATGCGTCTAAGGCAGCTATGAGTGGGTTGGCACCACCAGCGAGTTATAATTTCTTCTTGAGCAAAGGTGATGTAGATAAGACAATCAAGGAACAGTTTCCTTCTTATACTGTCTGTGCCAATAACATTCCTTGCTTTAAGGATTACTATGAAGGAAAAGCCTACGCTAAGTCTATAGGGAAGCCAGTCTTTCTCGATTTTACAGGGCACGGTTGTGTCAACTGCAGAAAGACAGAAGAGCACATCTGGATTGATGAAGAAATCCGTCGCAAGCTCAAAGAAGACTGGGTGCTGGTTTCTCTTTATGTCGACGAAGACAAGAAGCTAGACAAAGTCTATGTCTCCAAGGAAAGGAAAAATAAAATCCGTAATGTTGGTAATATGTGGGCAGACTTCCAGATACTCAACTTTGACCAGAACTCTCAGCCACTTTATGTGATGATGACGCCTGACGAAAAAGTATTGGCCAAGCCAAGGGGCTATGTCCAGAACGAGGGTATCAAGGAATACACCGCCTATATGGACTGCGGAATGGCGACCTATGACAAAGCCAAGTAGTCAATAATCTAATTAGAGACAAGTGATAAATATGGAAAGGACACATCAGATAAGAATAACGAAGAGAAGAAATAAGGGAGGGATAGGTGTATTGTTGTTGATGTGGTCCTTGTTGTTTGTGAGTTGTAAGTCAGATAGTACATCTGTATCTTCCACTGAGAACAGTGGTGACAAGGTACTTCAAAAATTGTCAGCAGAGATTGACAAGAGTCCTGAGGATCATTCTCTTCTTTTCGAAAGAGCCAAATATCAGTTTGATAAAGGTCAGTACGATCCTGTCATCAAGGATATGAATGCTGCCATCGCTATAGATTCTATGGTCCCTGAGTACTACCACCTCTTGTCCAATGCTTATATGGACTATTATCGCTCTAGAGATGCGCTCAATACGATGATAGATGCTGGCGATCTATTTCCTAAAAGGATACCGACCTTGCTCAAACTATCTGAGACACAATTGTTGCTTAAGCAAAATGAGGAGAGCCTTTTCACTGTCGCAAGGATACTCACAGTTGACCCCGATAATGCAGAGGCCCACTTTATGAAAGGAATGAACTTCAGGGCGATGGGGGATGCGGACAGAGCGATTGCGGCTTTTCAGACGGTAACAGAATTAGACCCTGAGCTGATAGATGCTTGGTTGCTTATAGGAGATTTATTTGAACAAAAAGGGATGCCTATCGCCAAAGAATTCTTTGAGGCTGCCACTCGAGTAGAACCTGATAATCCCAATGTCTGGCACAGTCTAGCCTTCTACTTACAGAACAATGGCGATGATGAAGGGGCTATAAAAATCTATCGACAAATCAACTTAATCGATAAAAACTATACCGATGCCTATCTTAATGCAGGTATCGTCTTACTGTCCAATGATAGACTAGAGGAGGCGATGGAACAGTTTGAGATTCTAGCTAAGATCCAACCCCAGAATCACTATGCCTATTATTACAGAGGTCTCATACACGAACAGAATGGTAATGTTGCTGCAGCAAAAAGTGACTTCCAAACCAGTATCAATCTGAAATCTGATTACCCTGAAGCTAAAAATGCTTTGCTAAACCTAGAATCAAAAGAAGCCAAGGGATAAAGGTTAAAGGTTGCTAACCATACTTGAATGCCACTCTAGGTTGTTCTAATTTTGGAATAGTGAAAATTTCAAATACATATTGTCCAACTACTATTGCTGCTTGTTGCTGTTGCAAGATCAAGAAGTAGAGTAGTTGTATAGAATGTAGAACCAGAGATACAAGCCTACTCATAGAGTAGGCTTTTTTTAATGTATAAGTTATGATTTATAAGAGACGAGCACAGCAATGGGTAGAGCAAGTTTTGGATTACCTTTTTCCTATTCGATATGGTGATAAGATCGAGCAGTGGGATACTGGAACTGAAATATCTTTGGTAGAAAAGAATTTACTCGCTTTGCTTGACAGCAACCCGCAGTCGAGTGTCCAGAATAATGATGCATTGGTGTCTGGATTTATACAATTTCTTCCTGAGCTTAAGCAATTGCTGGATCGAGATGTACGGGCCACTTATCAAGGAGATCCTGCAGCGACCAGTCTAGAGGAGATCATAATTGCCTACCCGAGTATACAAGCGTTGGCTTGTTACAGAATTGCCCATCATCTATGGCTCCAAAAAGTACGCTTGCTGCCTCGCGTTATTACAGAGTATGCCCACACAGAGACGGGTATAGATATCCATCCGGGCGCAACTATAGGTATGGATTTCTGTATCGATCACGGCACTGGAATTGTGATAGGTGAGACCACTATCATAGGTGATCGTGTCAAGATCTATCAAGGTGTGACATTAGGAGCACTCTCTGTGCCGAATAGACAGTGTTGTGAAGGTCAACGACATCCTACGATAGGTAGTGACGTTATTATATATGCGCAAGCATTGATTCTTGGTGGAGGCACACATATAGGCGATGGTTCTATCATCGGGGGTAATGTATGGATTACAGAAAGTGTGCCTGCAGAATCCAAAATATATTTTGATAGTAACTCGACGATTATCAGACCCTCTCAGCAACTTACAAAATGATTACACCATGAAAAACTTAGAAAATCTAATCGGCAATACGCCATTGGTCTTGCTTGATAAACTCAATACAAATCCTAATGTTAAACTCTATGCCAAGCTAGAGGGGCAAAATCCTGGTGGTAGTGTCAAGGATAGAGCGGCCTATTATATGATCAAGACAGCTCTAAAAGAAGGCCGTATCAAAGCTGGAGATACACTTATAGAACCGACGAGTGGCAACACAGGGATAGCTCTCGCGATGATTGCTGCACTCTATGGTATTAAGATCATTCTCGTTATGCCTTCTAATGCGACAGCTGAGCGGATCAAAACAATGAAAGCTTATGGTGCAGAAGTCGTCTTGACACCGGAAGAAAAAACGATGGAGTATTCTCGGCAGTGGGCGACAGAAGAAGCAGAGAGAAAAGGGTATGTCAACTTGGATCAATTTAATAACATCAACAATCGACAAGCCCATATAGAAACGACAGGACCAGAGATCTGGCGAGATACAGAAGGCCAAGTGACACACTTTGTTTCAGCTATGGGCACGACAGGTACGATAACAGGAACGTCTACCTATCTCAAAGGACAAAACTCCAAGGTACAAATCGTCGGTGCCCAACCCCAAGAAGGAGATAGGATTCCGGGTATCAGAAAATGGTCCCCAGCGTTTTTGCCGGGTATCTTTCAGCCTGAGCGGATAGATAGATTGATCTATGTCAGTAGAGAGGATGCGATCCGCCAAGCTCGAGCGCTTGCTAAGGAAGAGGGCATTATGGGCGGGATGTCAACAGGCGGCGCCCTTACCTGTGCGCTTAGAGTGGTGCAGGAGCTAGAGTCAGGTGTGGTTGTGTTTATAGCCTGTGATAGAGGAGATAGATACTTGAGTTCTGAATTGTTTGTAGATTAAAAGATGGATAGAGTATTGACAGATATAGAGCAACTCAACCTCAAGTATACACCGCTAGATGTCTACCAGCGGGTGGAGCAACTGTATGTTGATTTTGACCAAGAAGAAATAATGTTGACCTCTGCTTTTGCGGCCACTTCAGCTTTTTTGCTCAAGGTGTTTTCTGACATCAACAAGGTGCAACCGATTTACTTTATTGATACAGGTTATCATTTTGAAGAAACAATGATCTACAAAGATTATCTGACCAAGTTGTATAATCTTAATGTCGTCTCTATCAAAGCGGAAGAGGCCAATCATCAGTTGACACTAGAAAAAGAAATGTGGAATAGTCAACCTAATCGCTGCTGTCATCTCAATAAAGTAGAACCAATAGAAAAAATAAAAACAAAATTTAAAGTATGGGTATCTGGCTTAATGCGCTGGCAGAGTGACTTCAGAAGTTCGCTCAATTATTTTGAGTCGCGAAATGAGATTCTAAAATTCTACCCACTTCTCGATATCGATTATGAAGGTCGGGATCAGTTTATTATCGATCACCATCTGCCCTTTCATCCACTCAAGTCCAAAGGCTATACCTCTATTGGCTGTACCCATTGCACTGTGCCCGACGAAGACCGCCGAGGTCGTTGGAACAATTCGCCCAAGACCGAGTGTGGCTTGCACTTATAATCATCAATGTATCAGTTCCGAATCTCCAAATGAATTTGCAACACCATAAATTGCCGCTGCCCTACATCTCCATCCATTCTAAAGTCTTCTCCCCACCCAAACTCCTCCGCCTCAACAACCTAAAGTGTGAACCTATAGCCGTCCATATGCTCGGCTGCGGAAAAGTAGCGATGTTATAGTCCCGACTAATTTCTTGGATATACTCAGTGACCACAGGATAATGCACATGCGACAGGTAAGGAAACAGGTGATGCGTCAGATGATGATTGAAGCCACCATAGAGTGCGGTGATGAGTCTATTGTCGGTAGCAAAATCTGAGGTCGTCATAAACTGGTGTTTCACCCAGCTATGTCCCATCTGCCCTTCCTCATTAGGCACAGGAAATTGTGTATGCTCTCCCACATGAGTAGAGATCAGAGCGAAGGTAACGGTGATGCTTGCTGCAAGATGAAATATTACAAAAGCCCCCAAGATTGTCCAGATACTAAAGGGCAATAGGGTAGCAGGAAGAATAATTAATCTTGTAATGAAGAGCAGCTTTCCAAAGAAGAAAATAAAACTACTTCTAAAGGGTCTGCCGCCTGCCAGCTGCTGTCTTAAACTAAAGAAATCCTTGAAGTCTCTATAGCCCATCCACACCAGTGTATAGATACAATATAGAAAAGGCATATAGAGATGCTGATAGCGATGAAAGACTCTAAGAGGGTCTTGTGGAAAGATGCGGACGATCTTGCCTTGTTTCAGTTCTAGATCCACCTCCGCGACATTGGTATGTGTATGATGGGTATGCACGTGCTTGTATACCCATATTTGACTGCTCGCTCCCAAGAGATCGAAGATGTAGACTAAGACACGATTCCATTTTTTGTTTTTGCAAAAGATGTTGTGCGCCGCCTCGTGACCAATATTCAGCGCCAGGAAAACAGAGAGTAATCCGAGTGCCATATAGAGCAAGTACAACATCATAGTCGTTGAGCTAAAGTAGATCAGTACAGAGCTCGTCGCATACGCCAAGAACAAGACCGCTGCTTTGACGTGTAGGCCTGTTGTGCCATATTTCGTTAGGCTTTTCTCCTTGAGGTAGGCTTGTACTTTTCTGTTGAGGGCTTGGACGAGTGCTTGGTCCTCTTGTGTGTATGTGATATTATTTTTCATTGTCATCATATTTTCTGATTTGATAAATTTTTATCAGTGACTGTTTTTTTTAGTCGGCATTTTCCATTTTAGGTTCTGAAGATTTAAATTCTGTTAAGAACGGGCTTCTGTTTGAGTTATGAACGAATGGTGTCAAAGACAATTCAGTGACTAGATGTCACTGAATAATGAGTGAACCGTTTTATTAAAAACGGGTGGGATGGCCTCCCATCCTCATCTGATGATGAGGTTCCTTCATTTCTAAAGTCGATTTACGACTTTAGATCTGCTTACAGCAGACCATTCTTTCCAGACCGTTTAGGAATTTCAGTTTTTGGAACCGTTAATAAATGGGAACAGCCTTGAATTTTTTGTTTCGTTTTTGTTTCAAGACAAAAATGAAAGCCTGCTGGCGAGGCAATAAAAGTGTGCTTTAAAAATATAGTTGAGATTAGTAGATTATATTTTACAAATTGAATTTGTTTTATTCATTTCTACCATATTTTAAAAACCAAATTTGTTGACCACCTAAACCAGCCTGCTTGTAACACTTAAAGCCAGCGCGCTCGTAGATGGGTACCATTCTAGGAACTGTTGTCTCTATATAGATGGGCAGTCCTTGCATTATGCTTTCGACTTTGAGGTGTTCCATAGACTCGTAGAGACCGGCATAATTATGTTTGTTTTCTTTGCCGGCCAGAAACCAGACATAGATATAATCTTGATCGCCTATTTTTTGTGCTTCTGCTTCTCTAATGGTTTTGATTCTGTTGGACAGTCTTACGGTCTGCCATAGTCTGTTCCAAGATAGATGGTGAATTAAGAGTTTGAGATTGGCTAGAGTTTTTCCAATGGAAGGTTTTTGTTGGCTTTTCTGATAATAGAGCAAGAGAGTAGAATAGTTGTCTGAAAGAAAAAATCTGCCTCTTCTTTCTATGAGTTCGTAGATGTATTCAAAGAAGGCTTTGAGATGTCTCGGGTGACGAGACTTCAACATTGTACTGATGCGGTCATTGTGAGCAAAAGATTGAATCAGCATATCGATGACCATCTTTTTGTGCATTGTAGCTACCATAGTTTTTTAAGACTAAGTTCAGTCTATCTCTAGGGGTATCTATTTCATAAGTGTGGATGGTCAAATAGATTTTCTACGATATGTGAACTTCTATAGTATGGCTCAATCGGTAGTTGATGAATGATAAACTATAGCCGGCAATGCCTAGATCTTGCCATCAATAAGGTAGCTCTCTTAGGGGGTCAGGTACCTTATTCAATTGTGGGCAGATTTCCTTTAGGGCAGGGTTGTGGCCAGCCAATTTTTAAACCCTAACGATCAGTTACATCACTATATACTTTCTTAGATTCGCCTA
>CALBWK010000172.1 GCA_937969415.1 uncultured Saprospiraceae bacterium
AAGTATGCTGGCTTTCTGATGGGTTATAAAATCAGGAATGAAGATGGAGAGGTGATCGGAAGAGCCCGTAATGGAGAAACATTTTCTTACAAAGTAAAAAACTCAGGACCTACTAAGTTTTATGCCAAAACAGAAAAGGAATCAGAAGTCCTCATCGATATTGAAATGGGCAAAGAGTATTATGTCGGTTGCTCAATAAAATTTGGTGTACTGGTCGCTCGTCCTGATATATATGAGGTAGACCGAAGACATGGCAGAGAACAGTTCGATAAGTTGGCCTCTCGGTAGATCATCAAAGTATTCTAAATAAAAAGAGTTCTTTGCAGTCAGCAACGAACTCTTTTTGATTTTTATGATAAGATTTCCCTACCCAGGAATTCTTAAAGTTTGTCCAGGGTAAATGAGATTAGGGTCTTTGAGCATCGGTTGATTGGCTTCAAAGATGGTTTTATATTTCAGAGGATCTCCATAAATTTTTTGAGCAATTTTAGATAGAGAGTCACCTGGTTGTACCTCATACATCTGTGCAGCTTGAGCGGGAGTAGTTGGAGTGGGTGCACTACTGCTCGCTACTATGGAAATTCTATCATCAATGGCGGCAACCCCATCCATATTACCGAGTATAAGGATAGCTTTTTCTTTTACTTCCTCAGAGGCCGCTTGCCCCCAGATCATCACGATATCATCTTCTATTTCTACATCGACATTCTTGATATCGAGTCCAGAACCTGAGATAATACCTTCGAGGAGTCCTTCTTGCCTTTCTTTGATGGCTTCAGCACTTCTTTCTTTAGAGCCATAATCAGCTACTTTTTTCTTCAGGATATTAGATCCTGCATTTTTGATAAAATTGAATAATCCCATTGTTGTTAATCTATTTAGTAAGTGAATGTCATATTAACAAAGTAAATAAGCTTGATTGGGCACTCAAAGTTTCCCTTAAACCAATTTTTTCAAAATTGATTTTGAGCATATCTGTGAATTTTCCTTCCATACCTTTATACAGACTATTACAACCTCTAAGCCCTAATTCACTTATATTTGCGCCTAATTCTATGTTGAAAACCTTACAATATCTTATACTTCTCATCCTAATAGGCAATGGCTTACAGCCGTACCTTATAGATAGAGGGTTGATAGATGGTCCAGTTGTAGAGTTGTCAGATAATATTGATTGTCTTTCAGAGGAGTCAGAAGACCAAGAAGAGGAAACAACAAAGGATTTTGTAGAATCTAATGATTCTAAGGTCATAGAGCCCAAACCCAATGATTGCGAGATCAGCAGTGGTTATGGCGGCAATAACCAATACAATACGACTTTTGCCACAGCACCCATTGCTGTAGATTGGTCTATCGATAAGCAATTATTGTATAGCAAGATAGATGCTTGTCTTAAGCAACACGTCCACTTCTCCAAGAGGGCTATAGATGATCAGGCCTAAGATTATCTCTTTTATTGACTAAGTTATTTATAGTCAATAGAGTACACATATTGATTAATTTCTATATGTTTCTCCTTTATTAAGTCCGCGCAGAAAGGTATTTGACTATCTTTGCGGCGATTTTCAAAGAATAATTTTAAATCTATATAATCGAAATGAAAGGATTAATTCAAATCTTCTTGGTATTGCTCGTATTAGTAAGCCTACTTCAAGCTTTCTATATGATGCCAACTAGAAAGGTAGAAGCAGATGCTGATGCCTTTGCACAGCAGTACGTGGATACACACCCTCAGCAAGATGCTTACGAGGCGAGAAAATCGGCGAGAGCCAACTATCTTGATTCACTCTCTAGTGAAGATATTTTTAGTATTCCAGGTATCGGCTCGTTCAGTTATAACGAGTTGAAGCAGAAGCAATTGGCACTAGGTCTAGACCTTAAAGGTGGTATGAGCTCTGTTCTTCAAGTGGACCTTAAGGAAATGCTAGAAAATCTCTCTAGAAACAGTAGAGATGAAGCATTCAATAATGCCCTCGCTGAAGCAGAAGCAGCGCAGAGTAGTAGCCAATCTGACTTCATTAGTCTCTTTGGTCAGGCTTATAACAAGCAGGCTAACAAGAAAAAATTGGCGTACATCTTTAGAAGAGATGGCTCACTAGAGGATAAAATCAATACGGAGACTTCTGATGGTGAAGTACTTAGAATCTTAAGAGAGAAAGCTGATGAAACAGTAGGCTTGACCTTTAAGATGTTGAAAGAAAGAATCAATAAGCTCGGTGTCGCTCAACCCAATGTATCTCTTGACGAAGGTAGAGACTTGATCCTTGTAGAGATGCCGGGTATAGAGAACCCAGAGAGAGCTAGAGAATTCTTGACAGCGGGAGCTGCATTGGAGTTTTGGGATACTTACAGATCTTCTGATTTGAACCTTCTTGGTTTATTAGAGCAAGCGGATAGCAGATTAAAGTCAGGTACAGATGCTGCTACACCTGCCGCAACTCAGATGACTTATGATACTATCTGGACTCAGACATTGGACTCAGATGGCAACCTCACTGGGGATTCTACTTCTCAAATTATTGAGACACCAATCCAAAACAACAACTTCAACCGAGGTCCATTATTGTCTTTACTGACTTTAAATAATGGTCAAGGTGATATGGCTTGGGGGCCAGTAGTTTTAGGTTTTGCAGAAAAGAATAAAAGGAAAGCCGTAATGGAAATGCTATCACGACCTAATGTGTCGAGCTTATTTCCTGTGGATTCTAAGTTTATGTGGTCAAGAAAGCCATTTACAGATGAAGAAGGCGAGACAACTTCTCAGTATATGTTGTACTTGATCAAAAAGCAAGTCGGTACAGAGAAGGCTCCTCTAGAAGGAGATGCTATCGTAGCTTCTGATCACCAGCCAGATCCTACAACAGGGGAGATGACGGTCAACCTTAGAATGAATAATGCCGGCGCTCAGAAGTGGGGAGAAATGACCACTAAAGCAGCCAACGACGGTAATAGAGAAGTGGCTATCTGTATAGATAATGAAGTCATCTCTGCACCAAGAGTTAATGGCCCGATACCAGGAGGTAATACACAGATTACAGGTAACTTCTCAGTACAAGAAGCAGCAGATTTTTCTTCTCTCTTAGAGATAGGAAAGTTGCCAGCTGGTGTAAAGACTATCCAAGAGTCTACGGTTGGTCCATCATTAGGTAAGAAAAACATCAATAGTTCATTAACGGCCTTGGCGGTTGGATTTGGATTGATTCTCCTCTTTATGGTATTGTACTATGCAGGTGGAGGATTTGTATCTATTCTTGCCTTGTTGCTCAATATGTTTTTCATATTTGGTGCCTTGGCTTCATTCGGTACAGTATTAACCTTACCAGGTATAGCGGGTATCGTATTGACGATCGGTATGGCGGTAGATGCTAACGTGATCATTTACGAACGTATCAGAGAGGAACTCAGAGCAGGTAAGAGTGTCTTGGCCTCCATCAATGATGGATTTAGACATTCATATTCCGCGATCATAGATGCCAACGTGACGACCTTATTGGTTGCCTTCGTCTTGGCATACTTTGGTCTAGGTCCTATTAAGGGATTTGCAGTTGTCTTGATCATTGGTGTGCTTTCATCTTTATTTACGGCAGTACTTGTAGGTAGAATGCTTATCGACTGGTGGACTAAAGGAGATAGAAATCTTAATTTCTGGACAGGTGCATCTAAGAATGCCTTTGCTAATCTTAAAATCGACTGGTTAGGAAAGAAAACGATTGCTTGGATTATGTCAGGTATTATCATCTTAGCTGGACTCGCTTCTATGTTTACTAGAGGCTTTGACCTTGGTGTTGATTTCAAAGGAGGTTATTCTTACAATGTAGAATTTCCTGCAGGCAGCAATGTCACTAAGCAATCACTAGAAGATGGATTGACGGCTGTATTTGATAATAAGAAGCCTGTTGTAAAAGCAGTTAATACACAGAATACCTTTAATATCGTTACAGATTATCTCGTAAATGATAATTCTGAAGGCGCAGCAGATAGAGTTATCGCTAAATTGCATCAAGGAGTTGCTGCAATCACAGGTTCAGGAGTTACTTTCGACAAGTTTAAGTTAACAGATGCAGAAGGTGTGGCGCACGTTGTTAGTTCTAGTAAAGTAGGGCCGACGATAGCAGATGATATCAAGACCAGTTCATTCTATGCAGGGATCTTTGCCTTGTTATTGATCTTCTTGTACATCTTCATCAGATTTAACAAGTGGCAGTTTAGTTTGGGTGCCGTAGCAGCCTTGTTCCACGATACATTGGTTGTACTTTCAGTATTCTCATTGTTGCACGGTGTACTACCTTTCTCTTTGGAGATCGATCAGGCCTTTATAGCAGCGATATTGACTGTAATCGGTTACTCTATAAATGATACCGTGGTACTATTTGACAGAATCAGAGAGTTCTTAGGTATCTATCCTAAGAAGGATACTGATGCTATCTTAAATATGGCGATAAACAGTACTTTCTCGAGAACGATCATCACCTCAATCACAACCTTAATTATGATCACACCTCTATTCATTTTTGGAGGAGGAAGTATCAAAGGATTTGCATTTGCATTGATTGTTGGTATTATAGTAGGTACGTACTCATCTATATTCATTGCAACACCTATCGTGAAGCAATTGTCTACAGATCTTAAGCCTAAGAAAATAGAATCAAAGAAGAGTTTCTCTAAAGCGGCAAAAGCTGCGAAGTAATCAACTACACAAGTAGGACTCTTAATCTATAAGACAATACAAAAGCCCTTTTGCCAGTTTGGTGAAGGGGCTTTTTTTAGTGCATAGTTTTTTGGTGCATAGTGCATAGTGCATAGTTTTTTAGTGCATAGTTGAGGCTCCACGCAGTATACCTCTCCTCTAGAGATAAATCCTATAATCCTCAAATCCTAAAAATCATAATTCAGACAAGAGTAGTGCATAGTGCATAGTTGATGCTCAGCACAAAGGGGCTCTTCTAATAATCCTGATTCAGACAATATTCCTATTTCAGACTAATCATCCTTTGTCATTATGAACAAGTGAAGCGCATTTTAACGGAAGAGACGCAGAGATATGCGTAAATTGGGAGGGTATATGAATTGGAAGATATATTTGATAATGGTGGTGCTGGTAGGTGCTTCCAGTTGTAAGATCACTCAAGCTATCAAGAACGGTCAGATGGCCTATGACCTCAAGCAATACGCTGTGGCTATCCCAATGTTAGAGAAGGAATATACGGAAGCAGATAGTGGTGCCGATAAAGGCCAGAAAGCCAAGCTCCTAGGAGACTGTTATGACTACAGTATGGATTATCTAGAGTCGTCTCGATGGTATGAGAAAGCGGCTAAGCATAATGTTAGCGTGGTGGCTAAACTGGCTACAGCTTATAAGAAGAGTGAGCAATATGCTAAGGCTAGAGACAAGTACCAAGCCTTATGTAAGTCCACAGGAGAAGGGCAGTGGTGCCAAGAAGCTGCACTTTGCGAAAAGGCCCTCAAGGAACCCAAAGATGCGCAAGTCCAGATGTCTACCTTTTCGGCCAACTCTCCTTATGCAGAATATGGACCAGTCTTCTATGGAGAAGATTTTCTGGTATTTACCTCAGATAGGGACGAGAGCTTAGGGGATGAAACCTACAACTGGACAGGCAATGCCTTTTCTGATCTCTATGTGCTCAATCTCAAAGGGCGCAAGGTTAATAACTTTGATGCTATCATTAATTCTGCGGCCAATGAAGGTACAGCTTGCTTCAGTCAAGACCTTAATGAAATTTACTTTACACGGTGTGAGTCTATCAATCTACGAGATCAACATTGCAGACTTTATTTCTCTCAGCGCCCTAATGGTTTTTGGATGGAGCCTGAGCCTTTGTTATTTTTCGATGAGCGCACCAATTTTGCACACGCTGCCTTGGTAGAAAACGATAGTGTTTTGATTTTTTCTGCTGCACCATTTAACAGTGATGGCACCTATGATCTATATTATTCAGAGCGAGTAGAAGGCGGTTGGAGTGCGCCTGACTTGATGCCCTCAAGAATTAATTCTGCAGGCAATGAAAAATTTGCTTCTAGCTATGGGGATACCCTGTTTTTTGCCTCGGATGGGCTGCCTGGCTATGGCGGTTACGATATCTTTAAGACCTATCTAGGTGCACAGGGTTGGACGGCACCAGAAAATATGGGTAGGCCTATTAATTCTGGAGCAGATGATTTTAGTCTCGCTGTTGATGTCCAAGGCACAAGAGCTGCTGACGTTGCTCTTCAAGGTTACCTGTCTTCATCTAGAAACGTAGGTACAGGTGATGATATCTTTTTCTTCTCTATTGCCCAGCCCATCAATGGTACTCAAGACAAACCCAAAGAAGAGACACCTAAGGAAGCAGAAAAAAAGAAGGCCAAAGTATTTATAGCTGCACGCATAGTAGAACTTAAGCACGAAGATGATGACCCCAATAAGCCTATCATAGAACGCCTCCCACTGCCAACTGCGCAACTGGTGATGAACAGGAAAGGTAAGGATGTAGCGGTTAATCTAGATAGAAAAGGCTTTGTCGTAAGAGAGTTAAATATTGGAGAGACCTTGGTGCTAACAGCATCTAAGCCGGGATACCTGTCGACTGAACTTGTGGTAACAGCTCCACTGCAGCCTACGCAGGATACAACTATCAATGTAGAGTTGTCACTCGACAAAATCGTCTATGACAAGGAGATTGTACTCGAGAATATCTACTACGATTATGACAAGTGGGACATAAGAGAAGATGCACAACCTTCTCTTGATTCTCTTGGAAAAATACTAGCACTCAATCCAAGTATCTATATTCAATTGGGTTCTCACACAGATTGTCAAGGCCCTGATGCGTATAACGAAGAACTCTCTCAGAAAAGAGCCAGCAGCGCCAAGGATTATCTAGTTAGTCAAGGCGTTGCATTGACAAGGATAACTTCTGTTGGATATGGAGAAAGTTCTCCTATTGATAAATGTGCTTGTGACGACTGTAGCGCAGCCCAACATCAACTCAATAGGAGAACCAGTTTCAAGATTGTTAAAGAGAGGTAGTTTTCCTACCCTTGATTGTCCTCTTCTTTAGCTTTTGGAACGTCAACTTTTACGATAACGAGATTGTCGTTTCTTAGAAATTTCACTTCGATAATGTGTTCTTGACCATTAATAAAATCTGACATTGGTAAGATGACTAGGTTAGAACCTACAACATCGTAAGAGGTCTTTTTGCTATCGGCATCCATCAATCTTAGGGATTTAATGGCTTTTTCTGATCTGATAAGTATTTGATTTCTACGGGCTTTATGAGCTACAGAGAAGTCAAATTCGAGTTGTTCACTATTGATAACTTCTATAGTCACTTCATCGACAGGCGTACTGTCTGTAAAAGTTAGATTGGTAAGACTCAACATGAAGCTGAAGGTCATTAAGATAATAGACTGCATAATGGATATATTTATGGGCAGTCTAGGACAAAAATCAGTCCAAGGTGACTTAATCTACAAACTTGTAACCGACCCCTCTTACTGACTTGATATGCTGTGGTGCTTTGATGTCAGCCTCAAAGTATTTTCTGAGTATCGAGATAAAATTATCAACTGTACGTGTGGTAGGGAAGACGTCATAACCCCAGACATTCTTAAGAATGTCTTGCCTAGAGACAACTTCATTTTTTTTGCTGATAAGGTATTTCATGATTAGACACTCCTTGACACTTAGGTCAAACTCTTCAGTACCATTGGAGGCCGTTTGCTTTTTGAAGTCTATGGAGTTCGGACCAAAAGAATAGGTGTCCACTTCTTCAGGTGATTGGACTTGTGTCCTATCTATTAACTTCTGCATACGCAAGATGAGCTCCTCTATCTCAAAGGGTTTGGTCAAGTAGTCATCTGCACCGTGCTTAAGTCCATTGATACGATCCGAGGAGGTATCCTTGGCTGAGGTGATGATAATGGGCAAGGTGCTATTTTTTACCCGAATAGCCTCCAGCACTTTTATGCCACTCACTTTAGGTAACATCAAGTCTAAGACAGCGATATCGTAATACGCCGACTCAAACATCCGGATAGCCTCCTTTCCATTTTGTGCTTGATCTACTTCATATCCTTCTAGTTCAAGATTCATCTTTATCAGAAGTCTTAGGCTCTTTTCGTCTTCTATTAATAGGACTCTTTTCATTGTAGATTGGAATATTAAGCGGGAAGGCTGATGGTAAATACAGCACCAGATGGTTTGTTGTCAGTTATCTTGACTTTTCCCTTATGGGCTTTGACAATAGATTGTACAATCCATAGTCCAAGCCCGGTCCCTGGGGAATCTCTGGTTTCTTCATTTCCTATCCGATAGAATTTTTCCCAGATACGCTTCTTTTCATTGTCAGGTATAGATCGACCTTCATTGGCAAACGAGATTTGACTTAGGCCATTCGTATTGTTGAGATTGACGATGACAGGGGAGAGTTCAGGAGAATACTTGATAGCATTGTGTAGGAGATTGTCGATTACCTTGGTCATCGCTTCTACATCTATAGCTGAGGTTAGGTCTGTGCCTTGCAGTACTATCTCTTTTTCTGGATAGAGACTTCGATGTCTTTTGATGCGTCCTGCTATGAGTGCTTTTAAGTTTGTTTTCTCTGGATTGTAATTGTAGACCTGTTCTATCTGGGCTGCAGCAAGGATGTTATCTACTTGCGATTCTAATCTCAGACTTTCTTCTGTGCATGTTGCCATTAGTTGCGTGCGCTGACTTTCTGATAGATCTGAGCGCTGCAGAGTTTTGTTAGCAAGTTTGAGGGAGGCGATAGGCGTCTTCAGTTCATGTGTCACTGAAAGTAGAAAACTATTCAATTTCTTATTGGTTTTTATCTCAGCACTATAGGCTCTACTGATAAGCACCAGACCTATAAGTATCGACAACCCAAAGACCGCCCCTTCTCCAAGAATCATTTTTTTTTGTTTCTCGTACTGTTCGTTGAGTCGATCTATATCTATTGTTGCATCAAAGACCGCCAGCTCTTTTTGCAACTGGTAGTTCTCATAGTTTTTTCGATATAGAAGAATGGCCCACCAAGTAAAGGCCGTTACCAAGTAGGTTATTACCAGAATATGTAGTAGCCTAAACTTACTCATACTAGCCCATTACCTTGTCAAGAGCAGCAGTCATTATTTTGACCGCTTTATCGAGATCCTTATAGCTGTGTGCGGCAGATACAAATCCTACTTCATAACCCGAAGGTCCAAGGTAGATGCCGTTTTCCAACAAGATAGAATGTAACTTATTGAACTTAGACATAGACTCAGCAGCTATCTCATCAGAACGCATAATCCGCTTATCGCTAAAGGCCAACCAAAAAATGGAACCTATGGTCTGGATATTGAATTTGTATCCTTTCTTATTGGTGTGCTTCAGAATTTTATGGACAAAGTACTTGGTCTTCTTTTCTTGCTTCTCATAGAACCCTGGCTTGATAAGCGTTTTTATCATTGCGATACCTGCAGAAAGGGCTATAGGATTAGCTGATAGCGTCCCCGCTTGATAGACATTGCCTTCTGGAGCGATGTGCTTCATTATTTTGGCCTTTCCACCAAAGGCTCCCACGGGCATCCCACCACCGATAATCTTACCGTAGGTGATGAGATCAGGCTTGATGCCATAGTAACCAGCAGCACCTTGAAGACCTACTCTGAATCCTGAGATGACTTCATCAAAAATCAACAATACACCGTGTTGCTTACAGAGTTTGCTGAGCCCTTTAAGGTATTTTTTATCCTGAAGTAAGAGTCCATTATTGGCTGGTACAGGCTCTATTATGACAGCGGCAACATCTTTTTGCTTCTTTAGCGTCTTCTCTACAGCAGAAAGGTCATTGAGTGGAAGCACCAGTGTTTCTTTAGCTAGAGAATCAGGAATACCAGCCGAGGTGGAGACACCAAAGGTCGCTAGACCAGATCCTGCCTTAACGAGTAATGAATCGACATGTCCATGATAGCAACCATCAAACTTGATGAGCTTGGACTTTCCAGTATAGCCTCTAGCGAGCCTGATTGCAGACATCACAGCTTCTGTTCCCGAACTGACAAATCTTATCTTGTCGAGATACTTATTGCCCTTGAGGATGAGCTTCCCGATCTCATTGCCTATAGGTGTCGGAGTGCCAAAGGAGGTGCCATTCTGAAGTGTCTTAGTGACAGACTTTCTTATAGAAGCAATGTTATGTCCTAAGATAAGTGGTCCCCAGCTACAACAAAAGTCTAGATACTTATTTCCGTCTACATCCCAGATATGAGAACCTTCACCTTTGACGATAAAGAGGGGAGTGCCTCCTACGGACTTAAATGCCCTTACTGGAGAGTGTACGCCACCGGGAAACATCATTTTGGCTTCAGCAAATAACTTCTGGGATTTCTTTCTTTTCAATTTCATAAAATCTGAGGCTATATTTATAGGTGCGAATATCCTACTAAAACAGAGTATTGTAGGGTCAAAATCTTAACTAATTCAATAAAAAACATATTATTAAAAGTTGTAATAAGTCTTACCTTTATTACCAACTAAACAAGAGATTGTGGAAATAGATGTAGCCAGAGCCATAGAAGAAGTACTCGATCAGCGAAAAGCGGTCCACATTCAGGGATTTGGGTCTTTGATTCTAGAGGATACACCTGCTGCTATGAGTGCTGATGCGCTGAAGATCGAACCTCCTTCTACAAAGTTGAGATTCTACGAGACCAAGACTAAAAATGGCCCTTTGCGCAAGCATTTGATGTATAGATATGATCTTGATAAGGAAGCAGCGCAGAAAGTCATCAAGAAGTACAACCAATCTATTGTCAATACCTTGCTGAACTACAATGAGGTGACTATCAAAGGTGTAGCGAAAATCAAAAAGGTCGAGACGGGCTATAAGCTAAAGCCCAAAAAATCTTTTATCAATAAGTATTACGGTGGGCTGCCGGTTATTGACCTTCCACAGCCAGCAGAATTAACACCTGAGAAAACAGCTATTGTAAAGCCCTTGGCTAGTGCGGCAACTGTTAGTGGAGCTGCAGCTATAGCAGCGGGTAGCAGCTCATCGGATACTACAAAACCAAAAGTAGAACCTACATCTTTAACTGAAAAGGTGGTTGCCAGTAACCCAATACAAGAGGAGAAAGTTGAAAAGAAACCAACAGAAAAGACTATACCTAATACTGGATCCAAGTTAACCCCTCCTTCAAAGCCTTCGAAGTCTCCATCTGAGTCTACGTCAAACCCCGTCCCTCAGCCAAAATCAGAAGTATCTACAAAATCGGCCAAAGCTGAGTTGAGCAAAAAAGTAGAAACAAACCCTGCTAGCAAATACATAAGGCAACCTGCAAAGCATGCAGTAACAAATAAGCCAATTGATACTACAACACCGATTGCCTCTCCAAAAGTAGAGGCCCCCGTATCTCCTAAAGTTGATAAGCCGACGAGTTCTGTACCACCATCAACTTCTCCCAATCCTGTAACTCCCCCTAAGCCAGCTCCGGTCAAAGTGACCCCTGCTCAACCATTAACTTCTGCACAGCCTAAGGGCCGAGCAGAAAAACCTGTCATCAAAGCTGACACTCAAGATAAATCGATATCTTCAGTATCTAAACCCCAAGCTTTGACACTAAACGAAAAACTAGCACTAACTGCGGAAGGCGGTACAAAAAAAGCGACTAGCGCCACTGCTTCTGTAGCTCAGACCACTGCAGAAATTAAAGAGAAGTACAACATTAAGACACCGGCTACACAAACTGGCCCGACCACGCCGCCACCTCCGACCTACCAAGATGAAGGTTTTGGTTGTAGAGGTCCATTAATCGGCTTATTAGCTTTTATACTTTTGTTTTTTCTTCTTTATAAAGGATGCAATATGATCTCGTCTAAGAGCAGCGAAAAGTTAGCTGCCACGGAGAAGCAAATGACATCAGAAAAAGAAACAATAGATGAAGAAGCCTCAGACTTGATAGATGTCCGAAATGATACAGATGGTGATGTATCTGCAACAGCCGACTCGGATATGCAAGAAAGTGCAGATGCTGATGGTGACGCAGATAGACTTAAGTCTTGCGTTATAATTACAGGTGTTTTTTCACGATACAGAAATGTAGAAAAAATGGAAAATCTACTAGAATCACGTGGCTATGAGGTGTACATGGAAGATTATGGTCCATACACGAGAGTCGGCTTAGAGTATGATTGTGCCAATGAAGACCTTGTTGATTATATCCAAAAAATCAGAAGATCTATCCCTAATGCGTCGAAGGCCTGGTATTTAAAGCCAGAGTTACATGTTGATTATTGATATTCTTGGTCCTGCTAAGTCAGACTGATTACACTGAATTTCACTAGTTAAGGTAAGGCGCTTTTTATCCCAATATCCATTCTGATTTTGTACAGAGGATTTGTACAACTATTTGCAGTCGCTCTAGTTGGCTGCTTGCATCCTAGGTAAAAAGTGTTTAGATCTTATGAAGATTACAGGGGATTTAATATTACAAAGATTAGAAGCTAAAGGAAGAGTATATAGACCTAATCACGCAAAAAGTAATAACTTCATATTGAGTTAATCTTATTAGATATAGATGGCGTAATGGTTCAAGCCAAATCTTGGAGTCCACCTCCAATTTTGGAAGATGGTTTTGTTGAGTTCACTAAACAATCTGTTCGTGCATTAAACTCAATTATAAATATGTCCAATGCAGACATAGTATTGACTACCTCTCATAAGGGAAGATTTTCACTTTTAGAATGGAAAAGTATTTTTGAAAAGAGAGGCATCAATGTTAATCGTGTTACAAGACTTTCTTCTGATTCGATGCAAATGAATAGAATGGAAGAGATTACAACTTGGTATAATTCAGATTACAATAGTGTTGATGATTTTGTAATCTTAGATGACGATAAAACACTCAATGCATTGCCAAAGATTTTAAAATCAAAACTGGTTTTAACTCATCCTACGGTAGGCTTAAATTCCACTCACGTAGGAACTTCATTAAGCATTCTCAATACTCCGTTGGGAATTTCTTAGGATTAAAACTATTCTGTTCTAAGTTTAAAAATCTCTAGAGACCAAGAAGGCTAGACTTATTGACAGCCCAAATCTATCTGAGAGTCAGCATCATTATTAGGGAAGCACTGATCGGACTTGATTGATTCCGGTTTGTACCTTGTCAGCTCTGGATCTCTAAGACCAGTTCTGATAAACGTAACCAGTTGCGCTTGTTCTTCCTCAGTGAGATTAAGTCGAACAAATTTTGAAGACAATTGGCTTTGATCAATGTCTACATTTTCTGTTACGGCTTCATTTTTATAGGCAATGACATCTTCTAAGGTGAGGGCACTAGAACCATGAAAGAAGTGCTCAGAGTCACCTGCATTATATAGACCTGGCACCTTGAATCTAAACATATCTTCTTCTACACCAGTAAAAGCACCACGTCCCATATTTCTATCTTGAAGCTCAGCCTCAGTAGTTCTGAAGTAAGGACCATCATCGATGTCCTTAACACCTAAGGCGTGAAATTCTCCGGAACCAAGATTCTCTTGATGGTGGCAGTTGCTACAGTTGGCCTTTCCAAAGAAAAGTATAGCGCCTCTTTTTTCGTCAGGTGTCATCGCTTCGCTATCGCCTTTAAGCCATTCTTGGAATGGGGCTCTATCCGTCATTAGAGATCTGATATAAGCACTTAAGGCTAGTGAACCTGCGTGATTGCTGTACTTAAGATCATCTTCCATATCGGGAAAAGAAGCATTAAAGAGCTCTGTGTAACCATACTCGTCGATTAGCTCTTTGGTAATGTGTATTCTGTGTGTCTCTAGACCTTCAAAATTTTGCGTCTCAATAGCCTCAAACCCTAGTTCATTTAGCGCTGTGCCATCTGATTCTTTCCAGTAAGATTCTGTACCAACATTGGTCCCTTCTGCACCAAATCTGCCATTCCATAAGGTGTTCTTGACAAAGGCAACATTTACCAGACTCAAGGGCCTGGCGCTTTGTACATCTAGCTCGTTTGTAATGTAGGCTGGGCTTCTCCTTCTAGACTCTCCATTGACACCAAATCCGATACCGCCATCAGCTATTCCCTGTCGGAATCCAGCTTTGAAACCTGCTTCAGGAATATGACAAGTAGCACATGAGTAGGTCCCCATGCCTTCAGGACGCCTTGCATTTGTAGCAAAACCAGTTTCATAAAAGAGAAACTTGCCTAGCTCAACTTTAGCCTCCGATAACGGGTTGTTTTCTATGTCTTGTGGTATAAGTTCTAGATCATTAGTAGACGGTAGAATATAACTTTCTACGCCATTGAGGGCTGCAGATCTATCTACCAAGTCTTTTAATTCCAATTCTAAAGCTATGAGCTCAGGCATCCTATCTGATGTACAGGCACCAATAAGCATTAAACCAACTACAAATGTCCAGAATCTAAATCGCATAATGTTTCTCTATAACGAGGCGCAAAGTTATAAAATTATCAAATATGAAAATAGATAATTACAGTCATATTACAGATATTTATTATGTGTATTATGTTGCAAAACAATAAATTGAGAAATTATAGTACAACGAACTAAAGCGTATTCGATATCTCGCATTGAATTTTATTACATTAGTGTTCTAGTTAATATGATACACTGAGATAGATATGAAAGCGACACTATTGGTATTGGCAGCAGGAATGGGCAGCCGTTATGGAGGTCTCAAGCAAATGGATCCTTTTGGACCGCATGGTGAGACAATAATTGATTACTCCATCTATGATGCAAAGAAAGCC
>CALBWK010000173.1 GCA_937969415.1 uncultured Saprospiraceae bacterium
TTCGTTTTTGTTTCAAGACAAAAATGAAAGCCTGCCGGCGAGGCAAATGACTAATTGCTTGATAATCATTTGGTTACTAAGCTTATAAGAGCAAAAAGAGTGCACCCTAAATGGGAGATTTTATTAAGTTATTTTTGCGAGATGAATCTTCGTTACAATTGTCTAGTTTTCTTGGCCCTTCTATGTTGTTGCCTCCTAAGTTGTGGAGAATCCAAAAACCCACAACCCCGACCCCAAGTCGAAGCCTTACCATTAGAGCCTGTTGATTTTATGACAGTGGTGACACATCATCAAGCAGGTTTATACCGCGCTCTAGAACAAAACGCCAAGGTAGAAACCAACAAAAAAACGTTGGCTTATGAAGGTGCCCTTTTCAGAGTATTGCAAACCAGCAATTCTGGGAAATATGGTGGAGCCAAGAGATTGATTCAGCAATATCTAGAGCAGTACCCAGAGGACCCTCGATTGGAATTTCAACTAGGTATGCAATTGTTTCGTTTAGGAAGATTTGATCAAGCAGAACCCTATTTTTCAAAGTTAAAGGATACCAAGAGTAAAGAACTCAGAGAAGCTGCACAGTTTTTTCTAGCGGCTAGTTATAGCGGATACAATACAAAAGAGGCGACGACTATTCTTCACGAAATTGTTTTGAATAATAATCACTCCTTTAAATCAAAAGCTCAAGAGATACTTGATGCTCATTAGGGCTTAACTGCCTTGTTGATTGAGGAATTTCAAAAAGGGCTTGATGGCTTTGCTTTTTTGTTTTCTTCCTGAGAAGTAGACTTCAATTTTAGAAGGGGTAGACTTGTCTGCATCCTGAGGATATTGTTCTAAGAAGAAAAGTAGTCTAGCTACAGTTCCTTGATTACCATCTATAAGATGCACATTGCTAGGCAGCAGTTTTCCAATCAGGGCCCGATAGTAGATAAAATGGGTACAGCCAAGCACTACAGCGGTGTAGCCTTTCTTATCCATCGATTGGAATTTTTTAGAAAGATATTTAGTGACGTTTTTTCCATCAAATTGCTGTGCCTCTGCAAAGTCTACAAGCTTCTGTAGAGATAGTAGATCTGTCTTGTCACTGGCCTCTAGATTGGTGATAAGGTCTTTGAGTTTCTTTTCTTTTAGTGTCAAGCGGGTCGCACAGACAAGGATTCTGTGTTGTGGTCTTTTAAGTAATTGCACAGCGGGTTTTACGGCTGGTTCCATCCCTATGATGGGTAGGTCATAGCGCTGCCTCAATTTTTTGATGCATACACTTGTAGCTGTATTACAAGCGATGACGAGGATATCGATATTCTGATCGATGAGAAATTTGACAGCACTGAAGACCAGTTTTTTTATCTTTTTCTTAGACTTCTTACCATACGGGACGTTGTCTACATCTGCATAATAGATGTACTCCGCATTTGGATAGGCTTGTTGTGCTAGTTGCAGTACAGTAAGACCACCCATACCAGAGTCAAAGAACCCTATACGTTTCCGTTTCATTATGGTTGTTGTCAATTAATTTTTACCTTTTAGACCACAATAATACAAGATGTATAAAGGATATGCTATTTCATTGATTCTGATGGTGTTTTTGGTATTGAGCTGCGCCTCACCCCAAAAGAGTTTTAACAAAGGTGATTATGACAAAGCTTATAAGTCAGCCCTCAAAATTCTTAAGAAAGGGAAGAAGAGTAGGAAGGATCTGACTACACTCAATAAGAGCTTCGAGCAGATACTCAGAAGGGAACAAGCTGAGATTGCAGATTATAACAGAAGCGATGTTATAGAGGACTGGGAGGAGGCCTATGTCTTATACGATGAGCTCTTGGATAAGTATGAGGAGGGTAAGAGTTATCTCGATAATGACTTCGATGTGACGATGGATATAGTGTACGACGAGCAAGAAAAGTTACGGACAGACATAGGGGAGAGCTACTATAATCTAGGGGAGTTACAGCTAGAAGACTATGATGAGACAGGTAATAAGCTAGCGGCTCAAGAAGCCTATTATATGTACACAAAAGCTGATGAATATGGCCATATAGACCCTCTTTTGTCAGAGCGACAAGCTTATGCACGGACGGCAGGCGTGATTACTGTTCTGGTTATTGCTGAGGAGCGCTGGGGCATATCGTTTGCCTATGATATAGATAGAGAGTTTAGCAGGATAGAGCGCAGGAGTCAGGATTTTAGAGAAGTACTCTATGAGCGCCGAGTAGAGGCAGATTGTACTATAGAGTTAGAGTTTTCTGATCTAGATAGACGGGTTCGAGAAAACAGAAGCAATCAGACTTATAGAGAAGAGGTCCAAGATGGGTTTGAGACTCGGCAAGATACTTCAGGGACGACAACACAGGTGCCTAGGTATGTAACCGTATCTGCGCAAGTGACGACCATTAGAGAGGAGATTACCTTCGAGTGGGAAGCAAGGGCTAGAATATTTGGAGAGAGAGATTATTGTAGTGACTATAGACAAAGGACCTTTAGAGCAGATGAAGTCCTTATTAATGAGATATATGAAATACGCGGAGATACCAGAGCCGTCCCTCAGGAATTCCAAGACTCTAGGTATGATAATCGACGAGAGGAGGAGATTGTAAGGGCGCTGATAGAAGAACTCTATGATGATTTCGAAAGAGCTTATTTTTAATCTAACTAAAAAGAATGAAGCACTGCCTTTCGACAGTGCTTCTCCACTTTTAATACCCTTAATTAAAATAAATTGAGAATAATAACACCCTTAAATATTATAACAAACATACATATGTAAATGCTTTGCTTTCTTGTGTTAGATACTACAAGACGTTTACATGTATCTACATAGGCTCTACAAGCTGCTATCTAAGGATATATTCTAGTCCTACGCCGAGGCCTATTCTCGTATTTTTTTGTTGTATTTCGTTTAGTTCATTATTGATCTCCTCTAGATTGTGCTTCATTGTCGCTTGTACAAATAAGCTTGTCTTAGCACCAATACTATAACTCATCGTAACACCTCCTGTGAGAGATAAATTGATGCTCGGTCTAAAGAAGTCTGGATCATCAGTCGGGGCACCTGCGTTATTAGAAAGGTAGCCTTCAAAATCGTAAAGCACATTGTGGATGGCACCCATATCTATTCCGTACTTGAACTTGCCTACTTGTCGCTCGTATCCTAAGAGTAAGGGGATACCAAGCATTTTGTAAGTGTTCTCTACTCTCCAAAGTTGCTGTCGAGTGACTTGCACATCTTCGTCTCCATAAATATAGATAGTTGAGTCTCCTTGCATAATAATATCAAGGAGTTGGTTGGGTCTTGTCTCTATTGTCGTTTCGCTAATCTGATCATTAAATCTTTCTCTGATAAGTCCGGCTTCGAGACCAGCCTTGATATAGAGACCATTGGGAAGGGTATATTTGAGTCGTAGACCAGATCTGTAACCCTCTAGTTGGGTCTGAGTTTGATTTCTTCTCTCCAAATAAGCCATCTGATCAGGTGTGGCGGAAAAATGATTGGCTACAAAATCTATAGAACTGTAGACTTCCCCAGAAATTTTAGCTCTCTTTTTTCCATATTCGTAACAGTCTACTTTTTTATTCTTGTTGAGAATAGGGGTCTTCCTAGTATAATCTAGACCTACTGGTAGTGGGTAATTGATTTTACTTACAGATGCGATTTTTGCTTGTGCTTCTTCTGCGGCTGTAAGGCTTGAAGATTCACTGACAGCAGTTTTTTTATTAGATGAGATTGGCGCGACTTTTTTGTGCTCTGTTGGTGCAAGTTGGTTACGCGTTATGGTTGATGGATCTGCTGAGTGATTAGCGCTAGGGGCTGCATGGCCTGTGGCAGCAGTATGGTTTAGTCTCGAAGGCGTTTCGTTTCTATATTGTGTTGACTTCTCAGTAGAAGCAGCTGTGATAGTAGTGGTAGTGGGAGAGAGCGCTTGATTTTTTTGATTTAGCTCAGCTTGAGATTCAAGTGTTCTAGATATTGTAGATGTATTTTGTTCTGCAGCTTGATTTTGCAACTCCATAGCAGAAGTATACGAGTCGATTTGTGGTGAAGTGTCTGAGATTCTATTGCTCACTCCGTATATATATAGGCTCAACCCAATAGCAGTCACTAGACTGACAACTGAGAGTATTTTGAGAGGAATGAAGCCTTTTCTTGAAGGCGCATCATCTCGGATGGCAGACCACAGTGCATCCTTGTCTAAAGCAGTTTGATGATTTACTAGACCTGCTTTGAATATTTTATCTAAACTATGTTGATCCATTGATCTTGTGTTTTAGCTTCTAAAATTTTTTTTCTGAGCAACTGTTTTGCTCTTGATAGATTGGATCTAGAGGAGACGGCAGCGATGCCTAGTAGTTCCCCTATTTCCTTGTGATTATAACCCTCGATTACTGCGAGATTAAATACTTGTCTGTAGCCATCGGGAAGGGTCTGGACAACTTTAAGTAAGTCATCGTGAGACATTTTGGAGATGGCTTCTGGTTCTATGCTGTACTTCTGATCATAATCTAAAACAGACAAATTGGAGATCTCTAAATTTTTCTTTTTTAGAGATCGTAAAGCACAATTGATGGCTATTTTCCTCATCCAAGTACTCAAGGCCCCTTTATCAGGATCATAAGTCTTAAACGACTTGAAGATTCTGATAAAGGTTTCTTGTAGTACATCTTGGGCCTTAGTATCGTCTCCTGTGTATCGACGACACACAGAGTATAAAAGCTCAGAATAGTTATCCACTAAGGCGCGCTGATACTTGGGTTGCCCCTTTCGGCAACCAGTGATGATCTGTTTTATTTCAATGTGCTTTCCCAATTTGCGTTCTAATGGAAGTTGTTTATAATTCTTTTATACCAATATTAATATTTTCAAATCCATCAGGAAATCCGTCAGGCGAACACTCAAACAAATAGGTAGCAAAGCCTGTTATTGGATCTACCTTGCTGTTCACTCTATTATTTGTCCCTACTTCTTGTGGAGAAAATTCAAATCCCGCAGGCAATTCTATAGAGATTAGGTAAGTAGTAACCATATCTAAATTTTCAAAGACATAACGACCTTCATTGTCTGTCATTACTATATCTATAGGCGTCGTCGGATCACTTTCTTCAAATAGGCTCACCTCAATATTTGTGAGTAGGGTCTCTCCAGCCTGGAAGACACCATCAATTCCAGAAGGGGAGTCTTGCCATACTATTCCCCCCACAGTTTTGAATTCTGAGAAATCCACAACAAAATCTACTTGGCCTTGACACCCCATATCATCAGTGAAAAATCCACTGTATGACCCTTCTACTGTAGTACTAAATCCAGTAGTACTACCATTAGACCAAGTGACTGATGTAAAATCAAGATTAGGGCACCAGTATTCAAAAACTTCAAAGACGAGATCATCACCATCGCAGAATATCTCTGGGAAGATTTCGCATACATCGACTTGGCTCTCCGAAGGCATCTCTATATTTCCAGAGCACAATTCTGTACCATTTTCATCAGTTATGATGTAGTCAACTGAACCTGCAATAACGCTATAGGCACCAGTAGAATTTCCTTCGAGAAATAAAGGTAGGCCTGCAAGCAAAGGATTTCCGTCTACTTGGGTGACACTAAAGGTAATCACATCAGGAGAAGTATTAATTATCAGAAGTTGACCCTCACCTCCCGAACAACTATTGGCTGGACTGAGCACACTGACTGCTGAGGCACAATCCAACTCCACTTTTTTGAAAGGAATATCTATACACACAATATCTGTATTGCCAAGTAGGAAAGAACTGGTTGTTCTTGTATTCGGATCTATATTGATACCTTGACAGTTGAGATCGATTGGAGTAGTGCCTGCAATCTCAAATCCATTCTGTTGTACTAAGATTGAGTAATTT
>CALBWK010000174.1 GCA_937969415.1 uncultured Saprospiraceae bacterium
GTCCTATCTTCAAGAATGAAGAAAGGCGAATCTCTCAAAGTAGATGTGATAGGACTATTTGGCTTCAGACAAGATACAAGTGAAAGAAATTATGTGCTAGCATTGCCCAGACAGAAAGGTGTAAATAATCTGGAAAGACAATATGAAGAATATCTCACTAAGAATAATGATATGAAAATCGCCATAGAAAGTTGGTTTAGAGCACAATGTGGTCTTTCTAAGTGTGGGTCTTTTTACTGGGATAACTCTTATAAAGCACTACTGCAATTAGAAGAATATTAATGAGGCCGAGGCCAGAGCTAAGAGATGCAAGACACCCAAGTAATAACTCTTTCCAATAGTGATACCTATGACTACGAGATTTATAACTCTATAGATCAATGTGCTTCGGCTTGGGATGCGCTCTGTGATGCAGATGTGTATTTCAGATCCGAATACCTCCAACTATTAGAATCGCAGGGCCCAATTAATTATGGGTACTACTATGTTGTAGTATCTCAAAACTCGAAGCCAATCGGCGTCTTGTATTGTCAAAGAAAGACTATAAAATTAGCTGAGGATTTTCGTTTGCATACACACTCTACATCTTTGTGGGAAAAAACAAAAGTTGCCTGGACCAAATGGCTCTTTACTTTTGTCAAGCATGAGATGTTGATTTGTGGTAATGTCTTACTGACAGGGGAATATGGCTTCCAATTGCCTTCTGTGACAGAATCTAACGAGTTAGTCTCCCAAATATTAGAAGGTGTAAGAGATCATATACTACTGGCAGAAAAGGTCAAAGTGAAGTCTACCTTGGTCAAAGATTTTCATTCAGAAGGTGCAGCTATCAAAAAAAGGGACTTTACATCTAAAGAGTATTACGCGTTTAAAGTGCAGCCTGATATGATAGTGCCGCTCAGAGAAGAATGGACTAGTTATGATGACTACCTATCAGCTGTGAAATCTAAATACAGAGTAAAGTTCAAGAAGATAAAAAAGAAAGGCTCCTCTCTGAGCTTCAGAGTACTGTCCGCAGAAGAGGCTGAAGCTTATAATGAGGAGATGTATACGATGTATCGAGATACCGCAGATAGAGCAACATTCAATCTTTTTACGCTTGATACATACTACTTCTCAAGGTTAAAAAAACTGTATGGTGACGAATTGACCTTAACTGGCGTATTCTTGGAAGATAAATTGGTGGCCTTTTTTACCCTCATACGAAATGGTGAAATGGCAGATGCTCATTTTCTAGGCTATAATGTCCAGTTGAATTCTAAGTACCAGATTTATTTCAATATTCTATTGGTGCTTGTAGAACAAGCGATACTATCTAAGGCGAGATATCTTAATCTATCAAGGACAGCTTTGGAAATCAAGAGCTCTGTAGGTGCTGAGCCTCATGATCTATATGTCCATCTTAAGTACCACAATAAGACTATCAATCAGTGGGTGCCTTCTATCCTCAAGAAATTTGTGCCTGAAGAAGATTGGTTGCCAAGAAGTCCGTTCAAGTAGTCAGTAGTCTTGAAGGCTAAGTTTAATTTTCTAAGATTATCGAGATCGTAGAGTCCTGGATCTTCTACAAGTGCAAGCTCTTCCCAGACTGCAATTTGTCCGTGGGCAAGTGTTGGTGTCGATTTATTAGACTCTTGGATGATTAGATAAAATACAGAAACAAGTAGGGCACACACGGCAGCCGCCATAAATCTATATTTCAATCTACTTTTTTTTCTTTTGATGCTAACGAGGTCTGCATCTAGTTTTTGTTCTAGTCTGTTCCAGGCTTGAGGACGAGGTGGCGTAGAATGTTGAGTGGCGGCCTTTCTTAGGTTGTTATAATTTTCCATTTTGATCATCCAATTTTATCTGAACAGATATCGCTGTTATGTTTTTTTTTATAAAGTTCTCTCAATCTTTTTTTGGCTAAGATGAGTTGGGACTTACTTGTATTGATGCTAATCTTCAGTAGTTCTGCTATCTCTCTATGCTTATAACCTTCTATAATATAGAGGTTGAATATGGTTCTGTACCCATCTGGTAATTCTTCGAGAAGTGTCAATATTTCCTCGTATTGTAAATTGTCTAGCGCAACTGCATCTTCTTTGGCATCATAAGCTTTCTCAATCTCTATATGGAGATTTAGATTTTTCTTCTTGCGGATATGCATTAAAGACTCGTTGATAACTATCCTTTTCATCCAGCCTTCAAAGCTGCCTTGATCTTTAAACTGACTGATTTTGCTAAAGATTTTATAGAAGCTTTCGATCATTACATCCTCTGCATCCATTGGTTGTTTGAGATATCGCATACAGATAGAGTAGAAAAGCGGCGCATACTTGTCATACAGCACTTGTTGCGCTTGTCTGTCTTTTTTCTTGACTCGGGCTAGTATGTTGGCCTCTATATTCACTTGATCTTTAGATGATTCTTCCACTTAGATGTAAGATAAGTCGATTTTGGTGTATAAGCACAGCATTTTTCTTTGCTCATATGCTTATTTATTCTAATCTGTCATATTAGTATCTTTGTGCTCTATGGACAAGAGCACTGAAAAAAGTACAGGATATGACCCGTCTCAATTGGAAGGCAAGTGGTACAGCTATTGGGAGCAAAAGGGTTATTTCAATTCTAAACCAGATGAGCGAGAGCCCTACACGATACTCATTCCCCCGCCTAATGTAACAGGAGTGCTACATATGGGACATATGCTCAATGTCACGATTCAAGATATTTTGATCAGAAAGGCTAGACTTGATGGCAAAAATGCCTGTTGGGTGCCCGGTACAGATCACGCCTCTATAGCTACAGAAGCCAAGGTCGTCCGCAAGCTCAGAGAACAAGGCATTAAGAAATCAGACTTAACAAGAGAGGAATTCCTCAAGCACGCCTGGGACTGGACAGATGAGTATGGTGGCATCATCTTATCACAACTCAAGAAACTAGGCGCTTCTTGTGATTGGGATAGGACAGCCTTTACGATGGATGAGACACGATATCAATCCGTCATCAAGGTATTTGTCGATTTATATAAGAAGGGTAAGCTTTATAGGGGTAACCGTATGGTCAATTGGGACTCAGAAGCGCAGACCGTGCTATCCAATGAAGAGGTGCTCTATAAAGAAGAATCAGCAAAGCTCTATCACGTTAGATATCAAATTGCAGGAGAAGACAAATTTATTACGATAGCCACCACCAGACCGGAGACGATACTAGGAGATACGGCCATAGCCGTCCATCCTGATGACCCTCGATATGCTCCTTACAAAGGCAAAAAGGCTATCGTGCCGATGTTGGGCAGAGAGATCCCGATCATCTTTGATACATATGTAGATATAGAATTTGGTACAGGAGCCCTCAAGGTAACGCCAGCCCACGACCCTAATGATTACGAACTTGGTAAAAAGCATAATCTAGAAGTTATAGATGTCCTCAATGATGACGGCTCTATAAGTGAGGCAGGTCAGTTGTATGTAGGAGAAGATAGATTTAAAGCTAGAAAGCTCATCGTCAAGGACTTAGAAGCGAAGGAGCATCTTGTAGAAATAGAAGACCTCGTACACAACGTCGGTCGATCGGAAAGAACCAACTCTGTTGTTGAGCCTAAGCTGTCACTACAGTGGTATGTTGATATGCAACAATTGGCAGAACCTGCTCTCAAGAATGTAATGGAGGATGTGATCAGATTCTTCCCAGAAAAATATAAAAACACCTATTCACACTGGATGAGTAACATCCGTGACTGGTGTATATCTAGACAACTATGGTGGGGACAACGTATTCCGGCTTATTATATCGATGACAAAGTCTATGTCGCTGAGACAGTAGAAGAAGCCCTTGCCCAAGCCCAAGCGGAGCTAGGAGATCACATCAAGGCTGCTGATCTTAAGCAAGATGAAGATGTACTCGATACGTGGTTCTCATCTTGGTTATGGCCGATAAGTGTCTTTAATGGTTTTGAGTCGAGAGAAGAACTGGACTATTATTATCCCACTTCTGTATTGGTGACTGGTTGGGATATTATCTTCTTGTGGGTAGCGCGGATGATTATGTGTGGCTATGAGTGGGAAGATAAGTTTCCGTTTAAGGACGTCTATTTCACTGGGATGGTCAGAGATAAGAAGCGGCGTAAGATGAGTAAGTCGCTCGGTAACTCTCCGGATGCGCTGAAGCTCATAGAAGATTTTGGTGCAGATGGAGTGCGGTACGGGATGTTGTCTTGCTCTCCCGCGGGTGGGGATTTGCTCTTTGATGAAAGTCTCGTAGACAATGGTAGGAAGTTTACCAATAAGATATGGAATGGGGTAGGCTATGTCCTCAATCTCCAGACTGATAAGGCTGTTATTCAGCCAGAAGCCAATAAGTTGGCTATCGCTTGGATCAATGCCAAGATGAATGAGACACTTAAGAAAGTGGAAAAGTCATTTAGTGAGTACAGACTATCGGAGGCGTTGATGACGCTATATAGCTTTGTATGGAATGACGTATTTAATGGATATATAGAAATAATAAAACCGCCTTATGGAGAGGCTGGGGACGTCGCCACTCGCGAGGCTTCGATCGATCTCTTCGAGAAGATGATGATTATGTTACATCCATTTATGCCGTTCATTACGGAGGAGTTGTGGCATAAGCTGAGAGATAGAGAAGAGGGTGAGGATTGTATTGTCGCGTCTTATCCTTCTATTAGTGATGTTGATAATTCTGCTTTACTTTCTAGAATGGAGTTGGCTAATTCGATTATCAGCTCTGTTAGGGACTTGAGAAATAAGCACCAACTGTCTCCTAAGAAGGCTGTCAAATTATCTGCTATAGATAACGATGAGATTTCTGCCTGTCTCGATGAGGCAGGAATGGAAAGCATCATCAAGAAGATGGCGAATATAGAAGAACTTACGATGTTACAGACCGATGAGGGTGTGGACGGTAATAGTTTTATCTGTGGTAAGACGAAGTTGTTTGCACATCTTGATCTAGAGATTAATGTAGAGGAAGCGCTTCCTAAACTAGAAGAGGAATATAAGAGACAGGTTGCCTTTAAAGCTGGCACTGAGAAAAAGTTGTCTAATGAGCGATTTGTTGCAGGAGCACCAGCTGCTGTAGTAGAAAGAGAAAAAAAGAAGTTGTCGGATTCCAAAGCACGTATTGCTGCGCTGGCAGAAGAGATAAAGCGTCTAGGGGGTTCAATTTAGAATCACTAGTAATAAACAAAAAAAGAACAGCCACTGACATTTCAGTGGCTGTTCTTTTTGGAGAGTGACTAATTCTCCTACCTTATAAATACTCTATTCTTATATTTCTTACTTGATCGTAACTTGAGTTGTATGGAGTTGCGATTGACCTTCTAGAATGAAACCTAACTTGTATTCGCCTTGTCCGAAAAGATTCTTGTTGATCTTTACGTTATCGCTCATCACAGGTAATTGAAACTCCAACTCACCTTCTGCATTGAAGATTTGAATCATTGTAATCTCATCACTAGTTGTGAAAGATAAGTTTTCTGTCTCGGCATCGAAGGCAGCAGAAGTGAAAAAATCTAATTGTCCGATAGAAACAACGACTACTGATTCTGTAGAAATTAATTTCTCTGGAGTTGTCGTAGCAAAAGCAGTTGATACTGTAAGTGTAAGCGCTGCGATAATTGTAATTAGGTTTTTCATAGTTGCGGTTTGTACTTATAAGACAGCAATTCTAGGCTAGACTCTGACTTCGCCCTACTACAGGAGGTGGTTTTTGGTGCACAGAGATACTACAAGTGGCATAATGGCTACAAATTGTGACAAGTGGTTTACAGTTTGATTCTGTTGTAAGTGACTTTTGTTCTTGGGGTGGAGTAGTGATTTTTGCTATTCACTCTTTATCGTGCTCCATTATGAAGAATATACTTACAACTTGATAAACTTGTCACTATAGGTTTCTCCTCTTGGCCCGATGGCTTGTATAAGGTAGCTGCCTTCTTTAAGTTCGGATATATCTAGGTTTTGATTTATCGAGATACTTTTTACACGTTTGACTAGAATACCATTGATGGAGTAGATTAGCAGTTCGTCTAGTTCTTTAGGAATTGTCAAGCTATTATGGGCGGGCATAGGAAATACACCTAGGGCCTGTGTTCTTATAATTGGTTCTAATAGATTTGTTGAATTTGGAGAATATCTAAACCATTGGATTTCGCCACTTTTGAGTGTTGCCAGAAAGTACACCCACCCATTATGGGAGGTCAGAGCATATGGAGAGCTACCACCAAGGGGATTAAAATCTGCTAGCTGATATAAGCTATTTGTAGATTGATCAATTATCCATGGTTCTGTATCTCCGTCACAACGTAGACTGAGTAGATATTGTCCATTTGAAGTTTTCTCTACGTTATATATAATCGTTCGATTGCAGTTTTCATTGCTGTATGTAATAGTTTGCTCTTCACCTGTTTCCATATTGTATGAATACTGAATGACATCTTGATCTATCCCTGGATAGAAGGCATTTAGAGTATTTTCATCAAAGTGTGGATCTATATTCCTATTCACTGACAGCTCTTTAATACCTTCAAAAGGAGTGTAGTGCAATAGCTTTAAAGCCGTATTTGAAGTTCTGGAGATCAGAAACAAATTGTCTCCATATACTGCTAGTAAAGGAGAGACATTGCCGGTAGTGTGAGTAAAGTCAATTTCTATAATTTCAGTTCTCTGTCCATCATCTGCTACGATGATGCTTGTCTCACCATCCTTGAGTAAACTAAAGAAGCTGAATGTCCCACTCTCATCGTAGGCTGTAAAGCGATCTCTTGAGGAATAGTATTTTCCTGGGGCTTCGAATATAGTGGTAAGATTATTCTCTTTGTCAAGGCGTCTGATTCTAGTGGATTCGCCCGAAAAGTCATCGCTATCTATAAAGTAAATAGCATTATCATTCCCAGCATATAGCTCTCTTCTTGCTTTTAGTTCGATTTCTAATTTTTGAATTTCATTGGTCTCATATTCAATTTGAAACATTTCAACTTCATCCGCCTGGTTTAAAGGACGGTAGTAAAATAATGCTCGCTTACCCGCTGCTGCAGTCCAAGATTCTGACACATACGGTATGTCAGTAAGTTCAAGGACTTCCTGATTTCTCATATCATATATTTTCAGTGTGTCATCAGAATAGCCATTGGAATATAAAAAATATGGACCCACAGCGTTAAAACCTCCGCTATAAGTGGTTGTAACAGAATTGTCTATAACCCTCATTTTACTTTGGCGGCTTATGTCAATGGTATTGAAGTTAGGATGATTGTTTTCGTCAAAGTTGACTAAAGTAATATAATCTTCATATGCTGACAATGCGTAAGGGGATTGAGTACTGGTCATTGATGTAGTTGGAAAAACAAATTCCTCTACTGTATTATCAAGCACAGAATAAAGACCTGAAGGCGTTGAAAAATATATTCTGTCATCTAAAGGAATAATATCATATATAAAGCCAATGCCCATATTTTTGTAAAATTCTGGGTTTGATAATGGATTAAAATTTTCTTGTTCGTCAATACGCCATAGACCTATTTCTTCTATGCCCAAATTAGTTACACAAGTGACCTGGCCTTCAATTTCATATCCTAAGCTTGCATATTCGAGGAAGGAGTTACTAGTTGGAGGGGAAAGACTGCTTAGTCGTCTACTTAGAAAACTATATTTCATAGGATACTGAGCTTGCCCCCAAAACGACTGTTGAAAAGCTACAAAATAAACGTCATTACCTACGCGAAATGGTGTATGGTGTTCAACGCTGTAAACATTTGTGTGTAAACTTCTGGTGTTGTTTTCATGATCTAAGAAATAAAAGAATCCTCTGCTAGGACCGTCTGCTGGATCTTCTCCATAGTAGGAGAAAATAGAGAAGCTTGTATCTTCAGTTTCATTCTGGATGAGTCTAGAACCTATAACGTGATCGTCTCGTGAGGGTGTGTCAAATTCCATTTCAATCTCACAAGCTTTGAAGTTGAAGACCCTAATTGTTGAGGATCTAGGCACTGCAGGCTGGTTATAGCTAAGTATAAGTCGGTCCCCGTTAAGATTTATTGTCTGTAAATCTTCGAGAATAGGTATCTGACAGTTAAATTGACTAAAGCCAGTTTCGTCAATCTTAAAGATGCTTCCCTCTTCATCCACTATATAGAAACTACTATCTATTCTAGAGATGATTGAAGTAATAATTCTGGTGGGGTGATTAAATAGAATATTATCAGTCTGTTGA
>CALBWK010000175.1 GCA_937969415.1 uncultured Saprospiraceae bacterium
ACCCGAAGCAGAATCATCAGGGTCCCAATCATAGTTGTAGCCACTACTGCACATCGTATTAAGATCCCACTCGAGAGGAGGATCATCTGGACAGATAATTAGGTCATCAGGTAATTCTAATTGTATTTCTGGCACCATAAATACATGGAAGGTATCTGGGGGTCCCATACAACCAGAAATAGGATTGATTGTAAAAGCCTTAAAGATGACCAACTCTAAATCACAAACATCGTTTTCATTTGGTTCATTGATGTCAACGGAACCATCGGCCTCATCAATAGGGCCAGCACCTCCAGGATTCTCTTCATCAAACTCTACTACAACTAATGAAGAGCCATCATCTGCAAACACTGTTATATCTGTGTTCTCTCCTTGACACACGTATCTGTCTCCCTCGAAAGTGACACCAACTAAGGCATCGCAATCTATGAAACCAGGGAAAATAGCCGGTTGATCAGAAGCACAAGCATTGTTAGACCAACACCCTGTCTGACCATCTGCCATAGTAAACATGTGTACCTTAAGATAGTCTGGATCGCTACAAGCAAGCGGATCAAAAATTTCTTTGACTTGAAGGAAAAATTCAAATTCTACTGTGTATGACGAACCACAAGCTCCTGGTAGACCCCAAGTTGTATTTGGGTCAGTCGTCCCAGAACAGGTAGCACCTCCGCCCTGAGAAGTAAACCACCATCCACCTGGCAACAAATCGCCGGCACTTAATCCTCCGCCACCAAATACCAATTCTGTTCCCCCAGTCGGACTAGGTTGCAAAGACAACACCGGACTGTTAACATTATGACTTACTTCTCCTTCATCAAACCAATTCCATCCACCAGGACCTTGGTTTTCTGGAGGACAAGCTACTAAGTCCCAGCCTGCACCAAATGATGGAATAATACCTTGTATCCACTGACAGTTATTTCCTTGACCAGCTTGGTCAATCGTAAAGTCAACAGAATAATTGAACTTTACTTTTTCACCTGGACAGAAAGGTCCTTCAGGGTCACCCAAGTCGTTATCAGGTCTCTCCGACTCTATACTACCTTCAGAACACAAGGCCATCAAAATCTGTGTCTCTACACAAATTTCAAATTGTCCTGCTTCTGCCTCGGTACTTTGAATTCCAATAAAATAAGAGAGGTTGGCATTGACCGAAACTTCTATAGGGTTATCACCCGGTGAATAAGCGGTACATCCCAATAAGTTATTGCCACAAACATCTTGATCAACAATTATATTCACGTCTCCGATGGGCGCATCTGTACCGAGAGCATTGAGAGAAACAAACATCACAGACGCATCTGCATCTGTTAATACTTCGTACCAAACAGTATTGGTTCCACAAGCACTTTGCCCGTCAGGAGCACAGATGAATAAATTACATCCTTCCACACAAACCTCAGATCCAGAGTTGGTTACTGGTTGAGGAATAGTTTCTGCCGACCCACATTCCGTATTACTGACATTAGGACAAAAAGGAGCCTCGTCTGGAAAATATTCCCAACCACCACAACCAGAACCACCAAATATTCTTATGAACAAGTCGTCACAATTAGAAACTGGATCAAAAAGTATTGTACCAGAACCCGATTGCAATGGCGCACCTCCGCAACCTTGATAGAGCTCGACGTCAAAACCGACTCCATCTACATCAGTTACCTCTATTATAGTACCACCTGCACCGCCAGCTACAAAGACTTGTATCCACACTTCACCAGAGGTACTACAACAAGTAGAGCCATCAAATACACTGTTACCATCCAAGGCATTACTACAATCTGGTCCGCCAGCTGCTGGTGGTGTCGTAATATCAGCACCGCCTGGTCCTACCAATACAAAGTAAGTCAAACTTGGATCTGTAATAATCGTATTGGCTCCACAATCTGCAATCTGAGTTAGGGAATTACAAGGACCCTCAAATAGTTCATATTCACCATCAATTTCAAATTCTGCCAGATTTGCATCCGCACTAAACATATACCATATCCCCTCTACATCAGTCATACAGCCAGTAGCTTCAGAATCTGGGCAGGCCGAAGAATCTCCAGCAAGATTGCCCATGTCACCACAAGCCAAGACACCCATCGTCGCAGTAAATGGTGCATAGGCCGCACTATCGCAAATATCCTCTGGAGGACCAGGCTGAGTTGTTGTAGCCATTATAGCTATAGTACCTGCGTCGGCAGTAGCAGAAGAGACTTCTATAAAGACAGGCCCTGCCGGAAGGCAAGATGCTGTAGCTACAGTGTTGCAATTCATACCATCATCTATTTGGGCACCTCCGCAACCATCATAGATAGCGACTTCTGCATTTGCGATAGTTCCGCCTGTGATCTCTATATCTAGCTTAGAGCCAGGTATAGAAATATCCACTTCCCACCATACAGAATGATCTCCTGAGCAAGCCCCAGCTGGTGGAGTTGCGCAGACGTTGGTTCCCGTATCTGTTCCATTTTCTCCTAGAGATTCTGCATCACCACACTCTTCATTCTGCGGGATCATCGAGGTTGTCAGGTTAAACTCTTCACCATCCTCAAGTGCCATATAATAGGTCTCTCCCTGAACAACGACAATAGTCGTATTACCAGTACAATCTAATTCTGAAAAAGAAGCACAATCACTTCCTTCAAAAATACCCACATCAGCAGTACCGACTATGGTAAATTCTGTAACTGCAGGATCAAAAGTGAAGGCGTGCCAATAAAGTACGTCACTTAGACAACTTACTGTTTCCGCATCCGGACCAGTTGGGCTATTGGTATCATAATCATCATCGTGGCCACAAGCAAGATTGATAGGACTTACAGAACTACAGTCATCATCACCTTGTGCTATAACGCTTAATGCACCACATAGTAGAATAGATAGAACGAAAAGATTTTTCATCGAAGGTTGATTTAGAGATACAACCTTCTATCGGGAATGAGCACGCAGGCTGGATTACCAAATGCTGAAGGGTGTAATTTCTCAGTTAAAAGTTTACATCAATGATTAAAAATAGAGATTAATACTAAAATCTTATTAAATCAGCTTAAGTATATATGGCAAGAGGCAACAATTGTCGTATATAATTCGGTAAGCTTAAATGAATAGACTTGAAGACATAAAGGCCTCTCCTCTTGTATATCTTCAACCTGACAAAGAGATGTCAAGGACACTCTGAGACCAAAACCCAGTCTATCAAGTTATTATACATTGTGATAAATTATAATATATTTGAGTTTGTGTAAATAACGTATTACAAAAAATTGAGCTATGAGATATATCACTAGTTTATTTGTCGCTGTATTCCTATTAGCAATAACAACGGACTCGATGGCCCAAAGGCGGAGTCGATCATCGACTAAGCAAAGAGGTGAAGAAAAAAAAGAGTCATTATCGCTAAAAGAAAAAATGGCTTATGACATCTATGTAGGCACACCTGGTTTCGGAGGCGGTTTTATCGTGTCGACAAAGTTTGGCGCTGGGATTAAGCCTTTTGATGATTTTAATGCTTTTACTGCTGGCGTAGGTACAAAGCTTATTTATATAAACCCACCAGGCGCCTCAAATAATCTATTTGACTACGCATTTTTTCCATATGCTCGATTTAGATTGGGTGAGGAGTTCTACCTCAAAGCGGAGTACAACTTCTTTTCAAGGGATTTAGGCAATAATACTAATTCTGACCAAAGGTTTAATTTTACATTTCCTATGCTCGGTGGAGGCTATGTACAAGGTTTTGACAGATGGAAAATAGGTTTTGAGGTAATGTTCTTGCTGAGCAATGATGATCCAGTATTTAGTGGATTGACAAAGACAGATCTATATAACTTCATAGAATATAATCTAGCCTTCTTGTACAATCTATAGGTTGTATAGGGGCATAAAAAAAAGGCGTTTCTCCGGTAACCAGCTTTCGAAACGCCTTTAACTGTATTTATATTCAAACATCTATCACCGTTGTCTCACTTTTGAGATAAGGATGAATAGTTCTTAGAGTCTCTCTAAATGCAGAACCAAATGGGCTGCGTATATATAAGACTATATTATCTCTGTAAGGTCACGCTTCCACGACCATATTTTCTATCATTATAATGTGTCCTCTTTTTAAAAGGTAACACTTGCACTCAGCAAGAAATTAATCCCTGCTTGCGGATAGAGGTAGTTCTCGGTTATTAGATTTTGGTAAATATAGCTATAAGTATAAGCATTGGAGCTATAGGACGTATTCAAAAAATTATTAATTAATAATTTGAATTGAATCTCCTCTACCAAGTCCAGATTGATTGTGTAAGTTGCTACTAAGTCATTGACAAAATAAGCAGGTAAGGATCTGTTTTCATTACTGGTATTATCAATGAATTGTCGAGACACATACTTAGACAAAAGATCTAACTCTAGATTATGTAAAGGACTGTAAGTCAAGCGACTACCACCAATGACATTGGGGGACAAACTGATATCTGTATCAGTAAACACGGTCTCTGTCACCTCATCGGTCAGTTCCTTTATTTTGTGTTGACTCAGAGAAAGATTAGGTGTCCACTTAAGATACTCAGAGAAGGCATAGCCTACCGACAACTCAATGCCAGCACGGAAGGACTCGTCTACATTGGTTCTTACAGGGCCTCCTACATCATTGACCGCTCCTGTCACGACCAGCTGATCGATATACTTCATATAATAGAGATTGGACTCCAGTGACAGCTTATTTTTCTGCATTCTATACCCTAACTCGAAATCTGTCAAGTGCTCATGTCGAGGAACCTCTACGCCTTGGGCATCTAGAAAGTCAGACCTTACAGGTTCTCTTTGCGCTACTGCCACTGATCCATAAAGGTGGGATTGATCGTTCAACAAGTATCTCAATCCAGCCTTGGGATTAAAAAAGTTATAACTCGTATCGATATTAAAAGTACTCAGATCATTATCTGTCCCAGCGGTCTGGTAAGTCAAGTTTCGTATCTGTGCATCACCAAATACTGAGAGCTTATCAGTAATATCATATTCCGCTTTGATATAAGCACTCAGATCAGTCTTAGTCGCATCACTTCTATAATACTCCGATGGCGATAAGAGCAAAGGTTCACTAAAGACATTGACCACTTCTCCAAAATGGTCGCCAGCATACAGATTATAGCTCAGTCCTAGGTTAAGCTTAAAAGCTTCATTGGGCTTGGCTTCACCATTGAGGATAACACCAAAAAAATCATTATCTAACCATCGTTGTACAACAATATCAGAAACGTCTGTTCTGTTAAGTGAAGGCCAGTCAGCTAACTCTTCTTGAAATTCAAACTGCTCAAAGAAGCCCTCCCCATGTGTGAAATGACCGGTCGCATTAAATAAGAAAGTCTCTGACACCTGCTTATTAAATATCAGTTGTATGTGGGTCTGCGTATAATCATCGACTTGATTGTCATACGTGAAAGCATTGTAGCTTCTTCCTGAATTGAATAAGTTGAGACTATCTGCTACGGTATTGTAATCTCCATTAGAATTGTTGAAGTAGTGTTCTAGTAATTCTTCTTGAGTCCCATTGAGCTTGGCTTCTGGTACGCCGTTCCAAGCTTGATAAGTGACTTCTTTACCACCAAATACATTGAGTCTTAGTGTGCTGCTAGGCGTCACCTTGGCTCCAGAGAAGAAATATGAAGAAAGGTCAGAACTACCTCTATCTATAAATCCATCAGAATCTATGACAGCATACTTGCCTTCTAGTAAGTATTTCTGATTCATCAATCCGGAAGTAAAACTGGCAGAGACTTTTCTGGTATTGAATGAGCCTAGACTAGATTCTAATTTTATTGCTGGGTTTTGCGGAATGTGATTGGTGCTCAGTCCTACAGTCCCTCCGAAGGCACCCGTTCCATTGGTCGAGGGTCCTACCCCACGCTGGATCTGAATCTTATCAACAGAACTCCCTAGATCTGGCAAATTGACCCAAAAGACCCCGTGGCTCTCAGAGTCATTGAGCGGAACACCATTAATGGTCACATTGACCCGAGTGGCATCCGAGCCTCTGATCCGCATTCCTGTATAGCCTATTCCAGCCCCTGCATCAGAGGTCACTACCATAGAAGGTGTGTGCTCTACCAGAAAGGGTAAGTCCTGGCCGGCATTCTTGACACCAAGATCTTCTGCATCGTGCTCCACAAAACTGTAAGGAGATTGTGCATTGAGTTTATTAGCAATAATCTCTATGTTATCTAACTGAAAAGCAGAACCTTCCATTTCTAAATCTAGAGCCATATCTTGAGTTAACTCAACAGACTGCATCAAGCTCTCATAGCCCAAAAAAGTCACCTTCAGCTGATAGGTTCCAGCAGGGATGCTATCCAAGGTATAGTAGCCCGTATAATCTGTAACGGCACCATATTGATCTGAGCCAGCGATAAATACGGAGGCCCCTTCCAATTTTTCTCCGTAAGAGTTGGTAACTGTTCCCCAAAGAGAATACTGTGCCTCAACACTCCAAGTGCATAGCAAGCACAGAACTAAACCAGCGATAAGTCTCATATCGTTAATCTTTTTTTTAAGTATAAAATAATAACAAGGGGACACAGGGCTCTACTTGTATTGTAGTCCTCTCCTTAAGATATCCCTTCCCAGCATTATCTGGGCAGGTTCTATGGGTATAATCTCAGCTCAATAGCGTTCTGTAGAAGCTTATTGGCACCCCCTTATTTGACCACAAAGGTAGACAAGAATCTTTAATCGTTATCGCATTAATGGGTTCTATTGTCTTGGAATTACTTAATCGCTGCTAAGGCTGAGAGTAGGCGCTGCGGTCCTTGCCCTGAGATGACTGTGTATGGCCAGTCCAGCTCATTGAGCTCTGAAATAAAACGCTGATGTAAGCGGTCTGCAGCAGTAGGATTTTCTCGTAGGTCATCTTGGATCCAAGGCAGATCTGGTGCTGTTAATAGCACCATATCAAATGATGCCTGCGCCAGAATGTCGGTAATCCACGAGTCACAACGACCATATTTCTCTTCTGACCAGATTTTGATATTGAGTAAGTAGGTGTCTAGGATAAAAGATCGATCGTCATCGGGGACCAAGTTATGTTGGCCTTTGGCGATAGACAACAAATCAGATTCGGTGTAAGAGGGACCATGCAATTCTAGGTAAGTCCTAGCATATTCTGGTAGCCAAGCTATACCTAGATGATCCGAGAGACGCTTAGCCAAAGTCGACTTCCCTGTCGATTCCGTGCCTGTGATGAGGATCCTCAACTGATCGGTAATGATGTTGCAGGAGTCTCATTATTCTGCTTGTCGTAATCTTTTTTCCATTGCAGAAATCCAGCTACCGACAGTAAGAAATACAAGACCATCATCCCTGCATATAGAGACAGACCTTTGTCCATATACAGCCATATTGTAAACAGATTGATGACTATCCAAAAAATCCAGGACGACAGAATCCTATGCGCTTCCATATAACTGGCTACAAAACTGAACATCGTAGAACTGGCATCTGCGTAGGGCCTATCCGCATCTGTATAAGTAGAAGAAATCCAGCCTATCGTCACACTTAATGATGCACAAGCTAAAACGGCTATCAAATGATAGTTGATACCACGTGAAGTTACCAGCTTGACCCCAGACTTCTGTTGATTCCACTTAGTCCAACCATAGATACCGATCCCTACATAGAAGACGTAGAGTATGGATTCCATATAGAGCTTAGAAAAGTAGAACAGAAATATGCTGGCAATAGAAGAGACAATACCCACTGGCCAACACCAGATATTCTGATAGATCATCAAGGTAATGAAGCCTATGCCAGTAATAACCGCAATGATCTCTAAGGTGAGTAATACATCCATCTGTAGCACAAATTATAAAGAGTAAATGACTTGAAGAATGTCTGGCTGAATAATCTCAACATACAAGATAATGAACCGATATAGAGGCTCTAATTGGTCTATATTTGTAGCTATGCATGATATCGAACCGTACCATAAATGGCGCAGGTACTACGTTGCATCAGAAGATGACAAGTCCATATTTAAGGGGACGATTTACAACGAATTTACTTTTACCAAGAAGGTATATAACTACTTTATACATCCTCAGTGGGATAGTATGGGATCGCAGACCTTATATGTGAAGACAATCTTTGCAGATTATGAGGAAGGCTATGCCTTTATAGAGCTTATCGGAGAGTGGAATGATTGCTTGCATAATGATATCATGTTTCTAAAAAGAAAGGTCGCCGACAATCTGAATCATCACGGCATCACCAAGTTTATCCTACTATGCGATAATGTGTTAGAATTTCATAGCTCTGACGATAGTTATTACGAAGAATGGTGGGATGATATCAAAGAAGATGAAGGGTGGATCATCTTACTCAATACAAGAGACCATATCCTAGAAGAAATGGAAAAGCTGCGTCTACAGCACTATGTCCATCTCGGAGAACGGTTTAACGAAATAAACTGGCGTACTGCCAATCCCAAGCAAGCGTATAAAAACATACTGCATATTATAGGGTCTCAACACAAGCAGCTCAGCTACTAAGCACAATTAAAGTCAAATGTCAGAATCAACAGACAAGCATTATTCCGGGTATATCAATATCATCGGCAAACCCAACGTCGGTAAGTCTACCCTCCTCAATGCCTTTATCGGCGAGAAGATGGCGATTATCTCTCATAAGCCGCAGACCACACGACATCGCTTCTTAGGTATCGTAAGTGGTGAGGATTTTCAGATGATATTCTCGGATACACCAGGATTGATTAGCGACCCCCACTACAAGATGCAGGAGGCGATGAATGATGCAGCCCTATCTGTCTTTGAAGATGCGGATGTGGTTCTATTTGTTATTGATCCTTCTAATGAGTACAGTGGTGATGAGAAGGTTATCGCCAAACTCAAAAAGGCCGAGTGTCCAGTCTTTTTGGCCATCAACAAGATAGATACCTCAGATCAAGAAACCTTAATCGCATTAGAAAAAGAGTGGAGAGATATAGTTGATTTTGACCAAGTGCATCTTATTAGCGCTCAAGAGAAATTTGGTATCCCCTATCTGCTAGAGCAGCTTAAGGCCCAGCTACCAGAGGGGCCTGCCTATTTTCCTAAAGATCAGATTTCCAATAAGTCGACTAGATTTTTCATCAGTGAGATAATTAGAGAGAAGATCCTCCATCTCTATCGACAAGAGATACCCTACTCTGCAGAAGTGATTGTAGAAGACTACAAAGAGAGTGAGCGCCACGGGCACCCCTTCGTGACGATAAAGGCCACTATCTATGTGATGCGTAAGACCCAGAAAGGCATTATGATCGGTCATCAAGGTGCTGGCATTAAGAAGCTCGGCATAGAGGCGAGGAAGGATATAGAGAAGTTTGTCGATAGCCGCGTGCACCTAGAGTTATTCATAAAGGTGAAAGATAAGTGGAGAGATGATGACAGGATGCTTAAGAGTTTTGGATATTTGCAGTAATGGGACAAGTATTAGCAATAGTAGGCCGGCCAAATGTGGGGAAATCCACGTTATTTAACAGGCTGATAGGTCAGAAGAAAGCCATCATAGATGACTTTAGTGGGGTGACGCGGGATAGGATCTACGGCGACTCAGAGTGGAATGGAAAGCAGTTTTCTGTCATTGATACGGGAGGCTTTGTCAAAAATAGCGATGACATATTTGAGGCAGCTATACGTGAGCAAGTCCATATTGCCATAGAAGAAGCAGATGCTATCATCTTTATGGTAGATGTCACTACGGGGGTTACAGACCTAGACGAGCAGATGGCAGATATCCTCAGAAGACAATCCAAGAAGGTCTTTGTAGCTGTCAATAAAGTGGATAATCATACGCGATCTCTGATGGCCAATGAGTTTTGGAGTCTCGGCTTTGACAATACCTTCTTCCTTTCTTCAATCAATGGCTCTGGTTCTGGTGAGCTACTGGATGCCATCTGTGACATATTTGTCACCAAGCCTGAAGAAGATGACAAACATATCCCGAGACTAGCCATCGTCGGTCAGCCCAATGTCGGTAAGTCTTCACTGACCAATGCATTGCTCGGAGAAGAAAGAAATATCGTCACCGATATTGCTGGTACAACCAGAGATAGTGTCAATAGTTATTATAACAAATTTGGCAAAGAGTTCTATCTGATGGATACGGCAGGCATCAGAAAAAAGAGTAAGGTTCACGAGAACTTGGAATTTTATTCTGTCCTACGTGCGATAAGAGCTATAGAGGAGAGTGAGGTGATTATGCTGATGATCGATGCCACTACAGGGATAGAAAGTCAAGACTTAGCCATCTTTACCTTGGCGATAAAAAGACACAAGGGTGTCGTCATATTAGTCAACAAGTGGGATCTCGTCAAAGACAAGACGACCAATATGGCAAGGGACTTTGAGGATCGTCTCAGGAAAAAAATAGCCCCATTTAACGATGTGCCAATTCTGTTCATAAGTGTACTAGAAAAGCAACGACTACATAAAGCTATCGATATGGCGATGTACGTACACGAGAACCGTCAGCGCAGAATTAAGACCTCCGAACTGAATGATGTGATGCTCGAAATTATCGAGCGCAATCCGCCACCTGCATCTCGAGGTCGAATGATTAAGATAAAATACATCACGCAACTGCCTCTACGCTACCCTGCCTTTGCATTTTTCTGCAACCATCCAGATCATGTTAAAGCCAACTATAAGGGGTTTCTAGAAAATCAAATGCGGAAGAATTTTGATTTTAAAGGTGTGCCTATTTCTATTTTCTACAGAGCAAAAGACAAAAAAGACTGATCTACAATGGGGGTAATTAAAACTGATTTTAGGGACTTATTCCTTTTTGAGCCAAGAGTGTTTGAAGATGAAAGAGGTTATTTTTTTGAAAGCTATAGCCAACGCCTGTGGAAAGAGGCTGGTGTAGAGCTAGACTTTGTCCAAGACAATGAATCCCAATCACAGTACGGAACTGTGCGCGGTCTCCACTACCAACTGCCTCCTTATGGGCAAGACAAACTTGTAAGAGTCACCTTCGGAAGAGTCCTAGACATCGTGGTCGATCTCCGAGAGGACGAACCCACTTATGGCCAAAGTTTCCAAGTAGTCCTCAGTAATAAAAACAAAAAGCAAATGCTTGTCCCTCAGGGGTTTGCACATGGCTTTGTAACCTTAAGTAAGAAGGCTGTCTTCTCTTATAAGTGTACCAATTTCTATGATAAGGCGAGCGAGGGGCATATCAATCCTCTTGACAAAAAGCTCAACCTCAACTGGAAATTACCACAAGAGGATCTCATCTTTTCTGAGAAAGATAAGGCGGGACCGGAATGGGGGGCACATCGTGCATGGCCTAAGTAAGTCTTAGGTATTGTATCTTCTGAAGAGCATCTCCCCTATCAGCCAATCGTCTTCTTCATCGATTTCGAGGCCTGTGTATTCCGGCATTTCGTATTGTGCAATAGATCCCGAGAGTCGGTTCTCAGCTTGGAGGATACCGCTAAAAGTATTGATATAGAAAGCGCCGTTTTCCATAAGTAAGCCATCAAAATCTTGTCGGCGAGGTCTAACCGCAGGATCGTAATTCAATGGCTTATTGTCTGCGGTCCAAAAAAATCTTTTGTTACGAACAACAGAAAGAAGACTGTCTGCACCGCTCTCCTCATATGTCGCAAGGGCTTCAGCAAAATGTGTGCTTGTGGTAAACGGCGAAGTACATTGCACCAAGACGATTCTATCATTGGGTTGCAGATCAGAAGATGAAATATATTCTAGCAAGACACTTTCTGTGGTAGAATGATCTTGGGCATTGTCAGCAGATCGTTTGTAAATGTCTGTTTTACTTAACCCAAAATCTTGCACAACCTCAGCAATCTGAAAGGCATCTGTAGCAACAACAACTTTATCTATATCTGGACAATCCTCCAAGGCTTGCAAGTTCCAGTAGATAAGAGGCTGCCCACAGAAGGGCTTAATATTTTTGAGCGGAATAGACTTAGACCCTCCGCGTGCTGGTATGAAGGCTATCGTACGGCTCAAGTCTATGGTTTGTGTTTGAGTTTAGCTCTATGGGGTACTTCGATATCTAGTATTTCTGTAGACTTATAGGCCAGACTCTGGTGTGTCGCCTTGAGGTTTCTGACGAGCTTGCCTAATCCGCCTGGCTCTAGTGAGGCCGCATGATCTGTGCCCTTCCAAGTTCTGTCCTTGGTAAAGTGCCTCTCTAGCCACAGGGCGCCTAGGGTGTAAGCAGCTATATCAATGGCGATACCCAAGTGATGTCCTGAGTAACCGATAGCTTTTACCTGTGTACCATAGAGCTGCTTCAATCTGGTTATTTCGAGCAGACACGCGTCCTCAAAGGCTACAGGATAGCCAGAAGTGCAGGCATAAAGGATTACTCGATTGGCGACAGGAGCTAGCAAAGTCATCAGGGTCCTTTCTTCAGCTTGATTGGTCATCCCTAAGGAGATGTGCAGATCTCCATTATAGTTGTCTATCAAGTAAGAGAGTAATTCTAGATTGCTGTTACAGGCAGAAGGTATCTTGATAAAGTCTGGCTCTAAAGTGATGATCTCCTTTGCTGAGGTCAGATCCCATACGGAGGTTGCGTAGCCTATACCTTGAGTGAGACAGTGATCTTTCAGCTGACGATGCTCTTCTAGATTGAGCTCCAAAAATTCTCGATGAGCGCCATAGGTCTCCCCATAGGCATTGTATGGCACTGGATGCGGTTGCTCATAAGCATCATCCCCGAGCAATTCTCTAGGGTGGCGTTTTTGGAACTTAGCATAAGTAGCGCCGGCTTGTGCCGCAAGCGTTATGAGCTCTAAGGCGATTTCTAGGCTGCCTTTGTGGTTACAACCTATTTCGGCGACAACTTTGGATTGTAGGTACGGTGAGTCTATCAATTTGGTTTATGGTATTGAAATCAAAAGCAGTAGCAATAGTATCATTATAAAGGCTAATTACACAAATAAAATTGACTATTAAGATAATGAAGTAAGGATAAGGATTTATTGCCTGACCCACATCAAAAGGTTAAATAAGTCTAGAATTAAGGACAGTGAGCAGTATAAGTATTACATTCATATACCCTGCCACCTAGAATTGGCTAACCATCACTTTAGAAGAGAAAATGACCATTTATCGTTGTTATTGCTTCTAATAATTGAGCAATTTATGCTTAATATTATATTTTTATTTAATGTGTTAGAGTTAGGAGTCTAGATGGTAAAGCGATTTATAGAAAAAATTAAAGGGAACCTCGTTAACATATCTAAAGAGAGAGCTCAACAACTTAGTGCTCTTGCTACAATCATTAGAGAGGATCTTCAAAAGGGTGAGTCTGTTGTAAAATTTATCTGCACCCATAATTCCAGAAGATCTCAGACGGCAGAATTTATGCTAGATGTTCTAGCTAAGCAGTACAATCTCAACATAACAGCCTTGTCCGCAGGAACAGAATCAACTGCATTTGCACCTAGTATGGTACAGGCTATACAGGAAGAAGGATTTGAGCTGCTGGAATATGGTCAAAAACCTAATCCGCTATACATCTATAGAAGAGATAACAATGACCTCTACTACTTCTCTAAAAAATATGATGAGCAGCTTATAGATTATGGCAGTGCTATTATCGTAACTGTATGTGGGGATGCTCAGGAAAATTGTCCCGTTATCCCGGGTACATTGAAACGATTTCACTTAGGCTACATAGATCCCAAAAAATCTGATGGCACGCCTCAAGAAGCTCAGACTTATACCAACAAGGTCATAGAAATCGGTACAGAAATGCTCTACCTCGTCCAGCAGATAAAAGCAGTCGGATAGACAGAACTTGTGAAAAAAATTCTCATCATAGTAGGTACACGGCCAGAAGCTATTAAGATGGCTCCCGTTATCAAACTACTACAAAAGAACTCTGACTGTCAGACTATCGTATGTGCTACTGGACAACATCCCCAGATGGTCGAGAATGTGATGGATCTCTTCCAAGTAACCATAGATCACACACTCCAAGTGATGGTAAAAGGACAAAGCTTAGCAACGCTGACTGCCCGACTCTACGAGCAACTCAATACGGTATTAGACAAGCTCCAACCCCAGTGGGTACTCGTGCACGGTGATACAACTTCTGCTATGGTAGGCAGTATGGTGGCCTATTATCATAAGTGCTCTATAGCGCATATCGAAGCAGGCTTACGTACACATAACTTATGGGCACCCTTTCCCGAAGAAATCAATAGACAAGTCATCGCAAGGGTCACCAACCTGCATTATGCCCCTACTCTATCGGCTCGAGAAAATTTAATCCAAGAAGGCATCGACAGTAACAAAATCATAGTCACCGGTAATACTATAGTCGATAGCCTTGAGCACATACTGCAGTCCGATAATGAATCAAAGTTTGAGAATTACTTTTCAGATTTTATCGAGAAGAGATATATTCTATTCACCATACACCGTAGAGAAAACCAAGGTCGACCTCTCTCTAATATTATTGAGAGCATCAAAAGTATAGCAACTCAAAATCCAAAACTCCAACTCGTCTTTGTACTCCATCCTAATCCTAAGGTTTCTAATCCTATCCAGGACACATTTGGCAGTAATGAAAACGTGCATCTACTCCCGCCACAGCCCTATGATACCTTTATCCATCTGCTATCTCGTGCTACAATCATCATCACGGATAGCGGTGGTATCCAAGAAGAGGCACCGAGTCTCGGCAGACCTGTAGTCGTCTTACGAGAGACCACAGAAAGGCAAGAATCTGTGACAGCTGGATTAGGTATACTGGTCGGTAACGCAGGTGATCTTCTAAGCTCGACAGTAGAGCGCCTATTGACCGATAAGGCTTACTATGATTCTTGTCTGTCATCTAGAAATCCTTATGGTGATGGACAAGCAAGTCAAAGAATAGTAGACAGTCTACTCAATGAAGATCTTACCTCATAGCTTATTTAGCACCTCAACGAGTACAGAAGTCAGATGTCCTCTCGAAAATTGTGCAACATCCTGAGACGTAAAGGACTTATGAGTCCCAAAGAAAACACTTAACTTTTGCGCAAGAGTTTCGCTATTAAGGTTATAATCGACAACAAGACAATGCTCCATCTTGGATAATATCTTGGCCACATCTGTATCTGGATCACTAAAACAAAGTATCGGCTTTCCTGTTGCTAAATACTCGAAGGTCTTACCTGGAATATTTACCTTGGCATTGGCGGTATTATTGACAAAGAGCAAAAGAATATGGGCCTTCTGATAATCTTCTATAACAAGATCATGCTTTTTATAGGGTTCTCTAAGGTAGTGCTGACTGAGGGCTGGTTGTGCATCTATCGAGGACTGGACTGCTGACTCTATGACGCCTACGAGATGCAGACGCATAGTCTTATCTCCTAATCGATCTTCTGTAATTAAACTTTCTAAGGCGGTCCAAAAATTGGTAGGATTTCTTAGCGCACTTATCAAGCCAGCATGATAAAGGACGAGTTCTTTTTCTGAATTCATATCTTGATAGTTCTCGAAATCTTTTTTATCGTAACCGTTGGTGATGGCTTGGAACTTATCCGTATCAAAAGTCCTTAGTTGCTTCGACATGCTAGGACTTGTCGCTATGACTCTATCACAGGCTTGTAGAACAGCAGTCTCCATAGCTTGATACTTCTTGAGATTACGCGGACTAATATTGTACTCGTCTAACAAGTCAAAAGTAGACCAAGGATCACGGATATCAACGAGCCACTTGATACCGAGTGATTGCTTTAGCCCCAGTCCTATGAGATGCATACTGTGTGGAGGGCCAGTAGTAACAATGGCGTCTACTGGATTATCGCGAAGATACTTCTCTAGATACTTAATAGAGGGCTTGACCCAATATCTACGCGGATCAGGAATAAAGTAATTGCCTCTGATCCAGCTTAAGATCCGACTGGAGCGAGTTGTCTTATTGGTCTGCCCAGTATTGAGAGAAGTGGATTGACCTTTGCGCTTAAATATGGAAGCCAAGTCATAGGGTTCCCAGATGGGAGTCTTGATGACTTCTAAGTCAGGTGCTATATCGGCGAGCAAGGAGGTATCTTGTAAGCTATAACTAGGATTACTCGGCGTGTAGATGACTGGCGTCCAGTTGTGATCAGGTAAATACTTGGCAAACTTGAGCCATCGCTGTACGCCTCCTCCAGCAGAGGGTGGCCAATAATAGGTGATTATAAGTAAACGCTTAGACAAGATTCTGCAAGATAAGTTATTCAACCTTCAAGTCGGCCTAGGAATTAATAACAAGTCATAAATAAAATACCCCCCAAGTTACTGTCAGAAAAGAATCAAATTTTAAATCCTGTAGAATAGAAAATGCACTTATGCTATAGAGAAGGCTGTTGCTTAGAAAATGAAGTCATTACTCTGGAAATATTATCTGTATGTCTGAAGATTGCCTTTCCTTCTGATAATTAAGACTTCGTCACTACTGAAAGTCATATAACAGTAATCATAGATATAGTGATAAACTTTCTTGTCTTTATTGATAAGGTACTTGGTCATATAATTGAAGTTAAACTTTCGTTTTTCTAATTCGATCATCGGGACTTTGATCTGAAACCGATTCTTACCCATAAGTTCTTGGAGTATAGATCGATTACGGTGCAGGATTTTATCAATACGTAAGGTGGCTTCATTGGTATGGGCTGAGAGCCGTTGATGATAATTAGACTTGCACTTAATGGAGCAGAATTTCTTATCGGTCCTACCGACAATGTTTCCTTTACAGATTGGACAATTTCTCATACCATAATGATTAAAGCTACAAACAAATACTCTAGTCGTAATTAACGGTTAATATACGCTTATCTACATAATTCACTATATATCAACCACTTAAACCAAGCTCAAAACCCATTTTTTCATATTTTTAAAAAATGAAAGCTATCATATACCAACCTTACGCCAACGCTAAGCGTATAAAATTTAAAATCCCAAGGAAAGCCTATGATTGGCGTAGAAAAGTAATGGCAATGAATACGAGCTGCTACCATAAGCATCAAAAGTTGTGGAGCATAGTCCATAACAAACAGCTTCTGAGTCAGCTTAAGGATATACTCAATGGCCAATATGAAGTCAGATCTATAATACCTGGTAAGCAGCTCGCAGAACATAGGCCTCTTACAGATATGGAGCTGGACAAGGTTTCGCAATTAGAACAGAAAATTGTATTGAGTGGATACAGTCCTGCCACTAGACATAGCTACCGACTTGCCTTCATTAAGTTTATGCTCTATCACGATAATAAGAATATAGACCTACTTACTAAGTCAGAGATAGAGTCTTATATGTATAAGCTTGTTACCACAGAGAAAATCTCCAACTCTCAACAGAATGTAAGCATCAATGCACTTAAGTTCTATTATGAAAAGATCTTAGGGCAAGAGAGAACTAGTTATGATCTCCAACGGCCCAAAAGACATAAGACCCTACCTAATGTACTCAGTAGCAAGGAGATAAGGATACTTATGGGCACATTTAAGAATATCAAGCACAAGGCTATAATGCAGATGATGTATGGTTGTGGATTGCGTATAAGTGAAGTGGTTAACCTCAGAATAGAAGACATACACACGGATCAAGGCTACGTATTTGTAAAAGACTCTAAGGGCAAGAAAGATAGATTTACCTTACTGCCTGAGTCCTTACTTCCTTTATTGAGAAGATATTATATCCAGCATAGGCCAGCTTATTGGCTCTTTGAAGGTGCGCATGGAGGCCAATATTCCACAAGTAGTATCAATAAGATATTTAGACGGGGTGTCCAAGAAGCTAAGCTTAATGCGTGGGCGACACCACATACGCTTAGGCATTCTTTTGCAACACATCTTATGCAAATGGGCATTAACCTCCGATATGTACAAGAGCTGCTTGGTCACGCAAGTCCAAAGACGACAGAGATCTATACTCATGTACTACAGATGAATAATAAGGTCATAAAAAGTCCATTGGATTGTCTTAACTTAGGTGCTGATCAGCCTCACCCCATAATGAGATAGGTCATATAACTGGAACAAACACCATAAGGGGTGAAGTTATAAGGTTGTTATCACCAAGTTAGACTGAAAGTGCCTTTGATGACAAAAGAATAAGAAAGGCTTCTGCTAATTCATTGATTGTCCTTCTCAACATAAGAAGTTCAAGTGGTATTTTGTATCTTATGAATAAAATTCAAACTATGAAATCAATTATACTTTTCGCATTAGCATTCATACTTACAACTACTTGTAGTTTCGGTCAACTTTCAATAGGAACTGGAGTAACAACACCTGTAGGTTCATTTGCAAATATTGAGAATGGTGCCGCTGATCTAGGATACCAATTAATAGCAAGCTATGATATTTCGGCAAATCAGAATTATGGAATCTCTACAGGTCTTCTAATTGGTCAAACCTCACTAAATGATAACTCAACAAAGTTTAATAAAGGTCATTGGTCTTATCTTTTAGTTGAAGTAGGTGGCTACGTGCAATTATTTGACAACTTAAAGATCAAAGGATTAATCTCAACAGGTAGTTTTGCAACTCCGGAATTTAATATTGAAAATGGAACCGTTGTATTGAATAAATTAGGTGTGGGAATAGATTTGAAATTAGAATATGCTTTCAGAAAGTTTTATATAGGATCAAATTTCATATACTCAAAACCAGAATTCGAATCATTCAGTACAAATCCAATAAGGCAATCAATCTCTAACGTCGGGCTAATAATTGGTTATACATTTTAACGATTTTGATTTTTTGTTGTAAACATGTCAAAAGAGTTTATTAGGACCTGGAGATAACAATATGTATGATAGCATATCTACTCCTTTGTCGTAGAGACGCTACATACAATCATACGTCAGACTGTGAAAAAACCTCAGCCCTAATTCATGAGATTACAACAGTAACGCTTATCTTAAAGGTGAACAATACTTTTACCCATGCCTTACCATTCTTCTGAAGATAGACACCAACTACGGATGTTGTCACTT
>CALBWK010000176.1 GCA_937969415.1 uncultured Saprospiraceae bacterium
CTTAATAAATCGCTCGTACAAGTCGTTAGCTTATATTATACATTTGCGTTATAAGTCAATAAGTACCTAATGGCTCAGCAGAATAAGAAGAAAAAGAAGAAAAAGAAAGCAAATAACGCTGATAGTGGCAGTCTACTCAACAAGCTCATCAAGTGGTTGTGGGTCCTGCTGATCTTCGGCTTTCTAGCAACTGTCTTTATCTTTTTTGTAGTGTCATCTACCAAGATGCCTGATACTGAGGAACTCGAAAACCCTGACTATGAGTACGCGACAATCATCTACTCTCAGGATAATCAAGAGCTCGGTAAATACTTTGCACAGAACAGAGAAGGTCTCTCTTATGAAGAAATGAACCCTCACCTCATTGAAGCCCTTATTGCTACAGAAGATGAAAGATTCAATAAGCACTGTGGCATCGATGTCAGAAGCACGATGCGAGCCTTTCTTTATTTAGGTAAAAAAGGTGGTGCCAGCACCATAACTCAGCAGCTCGCCAAGTTATTTTTTACCCAGCGATCCAAGTCCTTTGTAAAGAGGGTCTGGCAAAAACTAAAAGAGTGGGTTATCGCTATACAATTTGAAAAGCGGTACACCAAGAATGAGATCTTGGCGATGTATCTCAATAAGTTTGAATTTATCTACGGAGCGCACGGTGTGAGTGCAGCATCTAAGACTTATTTTGGAAAAAATCAGAGAGACCTATCGATAGATGAAGCGGCTATCCTTATCGGTATGCTCAAAAATCCTTGGGCTTACAATCCAAAGAGGAAACCTGACAACGCATACAAGCGTAGAAATGTAGTTATGAATCAGATGGTCAAAAATGGCTATCTCACAGATGAAGCCTACCAAGATCTCAAAGAGAAGGAAATAGATATGACTGGCTTTAACCGAACAACCCACTATGAAGGGCCGGCGCCTTACTTCAGAGAGACGATCAAAAAGTATGTCAAGAAAATATTTGCTCAGGATAAATACAAAAAGCCTGATGGCACTTCTTACAATCCAGATGTTGACGGCCTCAAAATCTATACGACCATCGATATGCGTATGCAACAGCACGCCGAACTGGCAATGGCGGAGCATATGAAGCAACTGCAACAAAAGTATCGGACTGAATGGAAAAATAAAGACCCTTGGACTTACAAAGGAGACAAAGAACAGATCGCCCAACGTAAAAGCTATCTCAATGACGCAGTAAGAAACTCTGAGCGCTATGCTAGTATGAAGGACAAGATCCTTGCTAAACCTATACAAGATATCTTGGACAAATTTCCAAATGCTAGAATGCTCGAAAATGACATCAAACGCATGCTCAAAGGAGAAGAGGATTCTGGTTACATTAAGCGAGCTATAAAAGAAGGGCTATTCTCCAAAAAGCAGGCAGCTGTATACAAGGATATAATGGCCGACCCTCTCTGGAAGACATTGAAGTCGGAAAGAAAATCTCTCGATAAGCGGGCAGCCAAAATTTTTAATGCCAAAACGAAAATGAAAATCTTTGCCTACAATGAAGCGGGCGAAGAAAGCGTGGTGATGTCACCTATGGACTCCATACGGTATCATCATAAGCTAATGCAGCTGGGTTCTGTGTCTATGGATCCTAGCAACGGACACATTAAGACTTGGGTTGGTGGTATCGGTAATAAGTACTTCAAGTATGATCACGTACAATCCAACAGACAAGTAGGTTCTACTTTCAAGCCGTTCCTCTATGCTACAGCTGTAACATCTGGCTACTCACCGTGCCACAAGATCCAAGATATCCAGCACGAAATTCCTGCAGGCGATCCTAATTTCAAATTATTAGAAGCGTGGGCGCCAGAAAATTCCGACGGAAAGTATACAGGTAAAGACTGGACTTTAATGGATGGTCTCAAAAAATCTAAAAACTCCATATCTCTGGGCTTGCTCAAGGAGCTCGGCTCTGTAGAACCCATCAGAGACTTGGCAGAGAAGATGGGGCTCTCAAAAAAGAAAATTCCTTCTGCACCCTCTATCATCCTCGGCGCATCGCAAGTCAATGTACTAGAGATGACTGCAGCCTACTCTACTTTTGCCAATGCAGGTGTCTATAATGATCCCACTTTTATTGTCAAGATAGAAGACAGTGAGGGCCGTGTGATTTACAATTCTGTTCCGAAACAGAAACGAGTCTTCTCGGAAAAATATAATGAAGCAATGGTGGAGTTGCTCAAGTATGCTTCTAGTGCCGTCACTCACAGGATTGATTCTCCTGAGTGGGGCGGCAAGACGGGAACCACAAATGATCACGTAGATGGGTGGTTTATGGGCATCACTCCTAACCTCGTCACGGGAACGTGGGTAGGAGGCGATTATAATTGGATCCGCTTTCTGACTCTCGGCAACGGAGCAGGTGGATCTATGGCTCGTCCTTACTTCTTAAATCTGATGCGTCGACTAGAATCTGACCCTACTATTCAGATGAATAAAAATGCCTACTTTAAAAAAACAGAAGGTGATCGGATTGTGACGGATTGCTCCTTATACGAACAGAAAACTTTCCCTAAGGACAGTGTCGATCGTCTCCGTAAAGTCAAAGAAGTACGAGATGAGTTCGATGATGAGTTCGATGGTCCTGGCTAAAGCCAGGAATAAAGGTCCTAAAAGTGACTGACTGATTCAGGCATAGCCTGAAATTAATGGTCCTAAATGGACCATTAATAAGGAAGGAACCGAGGCGCCCCCGCCGAGGCGTACCCTGAAAATCAATTAAGAGCCCAACAACTTAGTCGAGCCCCCGCCGAGGCGTATCCCGCAAATCAATTAAGAGCCCAACAACTTAGTCGAGTCGAGGCGTATCCCGCAAATCAATTAAGAGCCCAACAACTTAGTCGAGCCGAGGCGTATCCTGAAAATCAATTAAGAGCCCAACAACTTAGTCGACTCCCCGCCGAAGCTTAATCGTTATTCATTTAAAGTATCCAACGCATCTATCTCCTCTAAAAATATTAACCTCAAATAATCAATCGTCTCTTCGTATATTGTATAAGCGTACAAGAACACTTTTTACTTCAGTCCAAGCCTTATGCAAAAAATATTCATCGTTTCCATCTTTATCTACACCGCATTTTGTGCCTGCAATAACAGATGTGATTCCGATGTAGAAACTTATACTTTCCAAGCTGACAAAGCTATTGAGATTACGTCTGATACGACATCGATGTTTGACTTTCATACAATCTCAAATGGAGATATGATTGTCTTCATCTACTGGCATATGGCACCAGATTGTCGAGATATAGATGATGATGAGTACGGAGAAGAGCTGATCTTTCAGATTCCTAAAAATCTCACCGAATTCCAATTTACTAACGATGAACTTGTAGAAGCACAATGTCGATATAGAGAATTTGGGGCTTGGGCAATTCCTTATACGGCACCAATAACAGAAGGAACATTATCAGGTCGAAAAACATCTGATGAAAGTTGGGAAATAGAAGTATCCGTTCAAATTATTAAGCAATTAGGCAGAATTCCGGACAGAATCGAATTTGAGACCACGTTTCACGAAGCAGAATAGCTCTTTTACCTGAGCTTTTTCCCAATCCTAGCCCCACAATAAGTCGGTTACCTCAATATTGATTGCTATCTTGGCGCCGCTACATGGAAGGTCAAAGAAAATATAAGATTTTAAAGTGGTTAGCCCTACTTCTATGGCTATTACTGCTCATTGGGCTCATAGTGCCTACCAAGTTTATCCTCAATACCCTAGATGGCGACCTACCGACCTTCGAAGATCTCGAAAACCCAGAATATGATGAAGCCAGTATCATCTATGATGTGAAAGGCACTCCATTTGGCAAGTACTATGTCGAAAACAGAGAAATCATCCAATTCAGCGACCTTAACCCGCTGATAGTCAACTCTTTACTTGCAACTGAGGACATAAGATTCCGATCCCATTCTGGTATAGACTTGAGGGCATTAATCAGAGTAGGTTTCAAGACTGTGCTGTTACGGCAAGAAAGCTCAGGAGGTGGAAGTACCTTATCTCAGCAATTGGCTAAGCTACTTTTTAAGCGACCGAGTCTAGCCAACAAGTCAACTGTGGAGAAAGTCATTGTCCTTCTCCGTACAAAAGTCGCTGAGTGGATCACCGCAGCAAGGTTAGAGAAGAGCTATACTAAGAATGAAATAATGGCGATGTACCTCAATAAGTTTGAGTTCATCAACGGTGCTCATGGTATCCAAGCTGCAGCGCAGACCTATTTTAATAAAAACCAAGACAAGCTAAATGTGGATGAATCTGCTTTGCTTGTTGGAATGCTCAAAAATCCGAGTCTGTACAACCCATTGAGATTTCCAGAAAATGCTTCTCAGAGAAAAGATATCGTGTTATCACAGCTCGAAAAATATTATGATGTCAGTGATCTTGGTTTAGATACACTAGTCGGCAAGCCTGTTGATATGAGCAACTTTGAGCGGGAGGCCCACGATGTAGGACCAGCGCCTTATTTCAGAGCGGAATTAACCAAATGGTTGAGAAATCTCTTCCAAGAAAAGGGCATCAAAAAAGCGGATGGAACGGACTATAATATCTATACGGATGGATTAAAAATATACACCACTATAGATCTCAATTATCAGAAGCACGCAGAAGAGGCTGTCAAAAACCATATGGAGTGGCTACAAGATAGATACTGGGATGTCTGGAAAAAAACCGATCCGTGGACCTTTGAGGCAGATAGCATACAGAAGATTATTAGAAAAAAGACACTTGACAGAAAGATTAAGGAATCTGACAGATACCTCTCTTTACATAAGAAATATCTAGGCAAGGCCAAGGCAGCTGCACAGAAAAAATTTGGCTCTCTTAAGTTAAACGAAAACGTTCTCAAGGATCTCATCGCTGTAACTACTAAGAGAAGAAGCTGGTCTAGTATGAGCCTCGAAAACAAAACAATAAAAGCCAACAAAGACACTTATAAAAAACTTCTAGACTCTGGTGCATTATGGTCTGAATTAGAAAACCAGTACAAGGCACTTCAGAAAGAGTACAAAGAAATTTTTAAAACAAAAGTGCCGATGCAAGTCTTCGCATACAGTGAAGATGGTTATAAGGAAGTGGAGATGAGTCCTCGAGATTCAGTGCGCTATCACAACCAACACTTGCAGGCAAGTCTACTTTCTGTCCACCCTAAGACGGGACACATCAAAGCTTGGGTAGGAGGTCCAGGTTTTAACTACTTTAAGTACGACCACGTCAACTCCCGTAGGCAAGTGGGATCCACAATAAAGCCTTTTGTCTATGCGACAGCGATCAGCTTGATGGGCTTATCACCTTGTCAAGAATATGAGGATATCCAATACACTATTGCTCCTGGTGATGCTAACTTTCTTGTAGATGAAGAGTGGTCGCCGAGCAATGCCAATGAAGAATTTACTGGAAACAAATACAATCTGTATCAAGGGCTTCTGTATTCTAAAAACTCCATCACCGTCCGATTGGTCAAAGAGATGGGCAATATGGATGTCGTTATAGAAATGCTCGACAATGCAGGTATCGACAAAGATGCCGTACATAGCGATGGCTCTAAAGTCATTCAGAGGGTGCCGTCTATCTCTCTTGGTGCAGTGGATTTGACCTTGAAGGAAATGGCTGGAGCCTATACGAGTTTTGCCAACAATGGTGTCTACACGGAACCCATTTTCGTTGCGAAGATTGAGGATAAATCTGGCAAAATAATTTACACTGGCGTACCAGAAAGCAATCAAGCTATCAACCCGCTCTACAATGGAGTAATGGTAGATATGCTCAAAAATAATGTGGGTAGTGGGTACGGCCTAGGCGTCAAAACAGAGGTCGGTGGTAAGACGGGAACGACAAATGATTATGCAGATGGGTGGTTTATGTCTGTGGCGCCAGATCTTGTCACAGGTGTATGGACAGGTGGTGATGACAAGTGGATTAGATTTCAGACCTTGCAGAATGGTCAAGGATTTGTGATGGCAAGACCTATTGTACAAAAATATCTCAAGAGCATAGAAGCAGATAGCCTTGCAGATTTTGATAGCGAAGCAGAATTTCCTCTTCCGCCTATCGGTTACCTGGATCTCGTAGATTGTGAAAAATACAAGCAAAAATCTGTGGAAGAAGAACAGGTAGTTAATCAGATTTCTTCACGTCGAGACGAATTTGATGATGAGTTTGATGAATTCGAAGAAGAATTTGACGAAGAATTTGAAGATGAATCGTCTTCTGAGGACAACGGAGAAACCACACCTGATGCAATAGATACAACTACAATAAAACCAGTCGATCAAGAAGCCTTTGACGATGAGTTTGAAGAATTTGAAGAAGCAATAAAACCTGCCAAGGACACTTTGAAAAAACCAAGTGGCGGCGGTGGTCGATAACAAAACTAACTATGGGATTACTAGAAGGAAAAACTGCGCTTATAACTGGAGGCTCTCGAGGAATAGGAAAAGCAATTGTAGAAAAATATTTAGCTGAAGGAGCAAATGTAGCTTTTACCTACCGCTCTTCTTCTGCCAAAGCTGATGCTATAGTCGCTGAAGCCAATGCAGGCGACAAACTCAAAGCTTACCAATCTGATGCCAGCAACTATGCATCATCGGAGGAATTAGTGAAGCAAGTCCTAGCAGATTTTGGATCTGTCGATATCCTCATCAATAATGCAGGCATTACAAAGGATACTTTAATGCTCAGGATGGGCGAAGAGCACTGGGATCAGGTAATGGAAGTAAACCTCAAGTCTGTTTTTAATCTGACCAAACATCTCCTCAAGCCTATGCTCAAAAATAGAGGAGGCTCCATTATCAATATGTCCTCTGTAGTCGGTGTATTTGGCAATGCAGGACAGGCTAACTATGCTGCGTCCAAAGCAGGCATCATAGGATTCACCAAGTCCATCGCCAAAGAAGTAGGTTCTAGAAACATCAGATGCAATGCTATTGCGCCAGGCTTTATCGCAACAGAAATGACAAATGAGTTAGACGAAAAAACAAGAGATGCTTATACTGCAAGCATCCCTCTAAAGAGATTTGGTACTGGAGAAGATGTGGCCAATGCTTGTGTCTTCTTAGGCTCTGATCACTCTACATATATCTCAGGACAGGTCTTGAGTGTCTGTGGCGCTATGAACACTTAGAAAAGAAAATTATGAAATACGTTCCGCTCTTTTTGCTCAGCTTAGCTACACTACTTTTCTGTCAGTGCAAAAAACAAAAAGAGTCGATCATCATAAGTGACCTCAGCGGATTTGTTCTGCAAGAAGAAGTGGAAGGATACAAGCGGCCTTGCTCAGAGAATGTTAACTGTGCTCCTGATGAATACACAACAAGAAAGACGATCCGTGTCAATATTCATTTTATAGATAGTCCAGAACAAAACGCCACCTGGCCACTTGCCGACGGAAAAGAATACCTCAGAAAAGTTATTTCTAATGCCAATAATAGACTAGGAGAAAATCAAAAAATGTTTCTGCCAGTAGGCAATGATACGCCAGTACTTGATCCTGGGTTCAGATACAAAATTGTAGGAGCAGAAAAGGGCGATGATGGCTATTACTATCATATCGATTCTCTGCATTATTACTTTCTCAATAAAGGCAAACACAGAAACAACTACAATCGAGATGTTATAAAAAAATATGCCGTCGCTGCAGACTCCATATTAAATATTTTTGTCATCTCACATCCTCAAGACAGTCTACAATCTAAGACATACAAAGCCCATGGTGCTGGAGTTGCCCTAGGGACTTCTCTTAAAATAACTGGGCTCTACTCAAGGCGAGATGATCCACCATGGTCTTGGGGTACCTTACTTAATCACGAAATAGGACACGTACTAGGGCTTGCGCACGCGTGGGGAAGTGATGGTTGTGAGGACACTCCTGTACACGCTAACTGCTGGGATCGACACGCCAAGCGCGGCTCGACAGGTGGGCCCTGCGGCGAAGGTTACTCCAACAATGTAATGGATTACAATAACCAACAAATGGCTTATACCCCTTGTCAACTTGGAAAGATCCATAAGTCCTTTAACTTAATGAGTAGCAAGTCGCGTGGTTTAATCTATGATACCTGGTGTGACTTGGATACTTCCGAGACCATTATCATCGATCGTAAGGTGGAATGGCTCTGCGCAAGAGACCTCAATAAAAATATTGTCATCACAAAAGGTGGAGAGCTGCATCTGCACTGCCGACTAGGTATGGCCGGTGGTTCTACAATAAAAGTGTCAGATGGCGGTCAGTTACATATCCACTCACACGCTAGAATCAATAATGCCTGTGGCGATACGTGGGAAGGCATAGAATTAGCTGACGCAAAAAATGTCGCCAAGATGCTCTTTGTATATGGTCAAGGAAGAATTACAGAAGTCAAACGACAACTAGCCGACAAGAATCAGCGACTATAAGGGCCTTGTAGGGCGAGTGTATGTCTGACCGAGAAGCGATGTCAACCAAGCATACACAATTTCATTCCATATTTGTATTAGGAAATTTAACGGTGTTTTATTAAGAAAAAATTGCTCTCAAAAAGTTGGGAGTTTTTTTTTGTG
>CALBWK010000177.1 GCA_937969415.1 uncultured Saprospiraceae bacterium
CTGGCTCAGGACTGAAGGTCCAACTGAAACTCGCTTGGTCATGCGACATTATGGAATAATCATCAAAATAAAACGTATCTCGAGCACAGTCAGAAAAGATTTTATCTACTGTCGGTTGTGCCTGTGGTGGTGCTTGCTCGGGTAGATCCATTTCCCATAGTCCATTGCCATATGTCGCTACCCTGAGTTTGTTTTCTTTATAGAAAGGTCTGAAGCGATTGCAATAAGTCCGTGCAGGTAGGCCTTCGGCACAGGCAGACCAACTAGACCCATCGTGCAGGTAGATACCATAGTTGGTCCCAAGAAACAAATTTTCTGTACCCGCTTGATGAAACAGGCAAATAGCGGCCTCGCCATCCAGGATATCAGAGGTAACATTGGTCCACGTGACACCATAATCATCTGTTCTAAAAATCTTATTACCGTCATTATTACGATGAGCAAAACTCACCCAAAGTGTCCCCGGTCTATCACTATGAATGGCCAGCGCCCCAGATCTTTGAGAATCGGCAGTTGGAAAATCTCTGGTCTCCCAAGTGGTCCCGCCATCTCTAGTCACGTGTAATACCGCACCAAAAAAACTGGTCCGTTGATACACGTACATCACTTGCCTATCTACTCTGCTTATCTCAAAATTATGCACCGGATCATCCTCCTCACCAAACTCTGCGACAAGAGAAAATACGGATCCATTATCGACAGACTTGTATAACTTATTCTCCCTACCCACATAGATATGCCCGTAGCATTCTGAAGCAAACTCTAATTCACTCCAGTTGGCGGAGAAGAAAGATTCATTGGGGAAGAGGGCTGGCTGCGCCGTATTGATGACGGCTTCTCCTAGATTTTGGGGAATGATTTTTCCGGATATATCTGAGAAGAAACTCACATTCTGCCCACCTGGCTGCACATAGCCTGTCGCTGCTTCTCCTCCTCCGAGACGTAAGTGGATGCCTTCACCATAAGAAGGCCTATGCGCAGAGTTGCCATTATGATAACGACCGCCCACAAGGAGGTCTTCATTCCACCCTGACCCAAAGCCCCAATATTCTGTGGCATTGAGTCCACGGATGCGAGAGGTGTGGGTGGCAAACATATCGGTGGAATAATTAATGCCACCATCGTTGACGACCCAGGCATCTGAGCCATTTATTTCTATCTCTTGCTGGTCGGGATGGATCCACGACAGACTGCCTCGATACCCTCCCAGAGGTACAAAGGTCGTCCCACCATCTCTAGACTCCCACAGATTAAGAGCACCGACTAGCAGGTGATCAGGATCTGATGATGAGGCAGCGATACCTAGATTATAATAGCCCTGCTGCAGAAAATTGGTATTGCTTAGGGTCGCCAGATTGGGATTGGCATCGGTATAAGGCCCGCCGATAGGAGGATCTGCAAGCACCCAACTAGCAGCACCATCTGTACTCCTATAGATACCGATGTAGCCTTCGTCGCCTACTTGAGACTGGCCTATCAAGACGACGTAGAGTCTCTCAGGATCGGCTGCGCTGATGGTCATTCTTCCTCCGCCATTAGATCGATTGGCGTCTGTGGAGGTATACCAGCCATTTGTCATCGGTACAAAACTGTGTCCGCCATCTACAGACTTCCATACTTCAGATCGAATCAGTGTCGGATTAGACCTTAATATATAGATGGTTTCCCTAGCGCCAGGTTGCTGCTCCATATCCCAAACTTCTTGATCTTGATCTAATACTGGCGTCCACAGAAGACCCCCATCATCGGTTCGCCATAGTCCTAGTCTACCTGAAGCCAAGATGACAGTCTCAGACACAAAAGCAAAATCACTGATCCGCAAGTCCGTTCCATTGTGCACAAGTTGCCAAGTGGCTCCCCCATTAAGAGTCCTATAAATATCAGTACTAGACCCAGCAAGAGCTATCTGTGGGTTCCATGGACTGACCTTAATGGCGCTGATCGTCCGCATATTGGTCTCTTGAGAAACCATAAACCAGTTTTCTCCTCGATCTTCGCTCTTGAAGATGCCTCCATTTTCTGTACCTGCATAGACTACCTCTGGATTAGAAGCAGACTGGTCGATTGTATAGACATTGGCTTGCCAAGACACCCTTTCTGTGGCGGTATCGTCTAAGGTCTCGAAAGGTCCTAATGGGCGCCAACTATTCCCATTTGTCTTCAGTGTCGACCTTTTCTGTTGTATATCCTTCCATCTTTTTGCTGATTCGTGAGCAGTAGGTAAGTCGAGCCGGCCCTCTTTAGTTAGATACGGCTCCACTTGCGGTCGCCAATGCTTATAATTCTGAGTATGGATTGTTTTCTGAAAAACGCTGTGCTTATGATAGTCTGCATAAAGAGCATCTACCTTCAAGACATCTGGATCGTCCTTGTACATCTCTATAGCCCAAGTAGGTGTGCTCGGCAGTATAGCCGGTTGGCACTTGAGATAGGTTGTAGCGCTTTGACTTCTTAAAATAAGGGGAAGAGTAAAGACAAAACAGAGCAACAATGATCTGGAGAATGAAATTTTCACGGGACACAATTTATGTTTCGAATACTGCAATTACATAGAATGAGAGTGCTAACTGAGCAACCTATTTTGCATCGGAAAAATAATATTTTTCTTGGTCCAAATACCGATTGTATATCAATATCGACCATTCATATGATTAGAATAACCACTTGTTAATTCAAGATGACCGTATAAAAACTGACTGTATACTTTTTAGAAAAAATTAGACTTTCTGCCAGATTGCAATACAGAATTCATCCATACTGGTAACACTATCTACTTTATGCAATACATATTAACTACAGAAATCTCATTCGATTCTTTAAAAAATGCTTTTAACCACATTTAAACCAATAATTATGAATATAAAATGCCTAATCGAATCAACCCTGTTCTCAACTTACCTAAGCCAGGTCAAGCTGCTTACATTTATAGGGATAGGCGAATTCACCCATTTGGAGTAATTATTTATAGTGACATATGCTTTATCTTCACTATTACAAAACTGAGTAAGAAAAGAAAAACACAAGGTCGTGGACTTGATTCGTACCAAAACTTGCATTTCGACACTTGACAGCTGCCGTTTATTATTTTATTGCTCAGAATTCGGTAAAAAGAACTAAAAACTAACTATATTTCAATTGGACGAAGGACTTAACCCCTCCCTAATCCTTTCAGCTATTAATTAAAAACTAAATGGACAATCCTATTGCGATCGGCTTAGTCGATGATCATCGCATTTTACTCGATGGTATAGAACTTCTTCTATCGTCTAACGAGAACTACACTGTCATTCTAAAAGAGCAAAGTGGAGAAGCCCTGCTCGAAAGAGCTTCTTTTGATGACATAGACCTCTTGATAATGGACGTCAATATGGATGGCAAAGATGGTATCCAAGTACTCAAGGAACTTAGAGAACGAAATTATACTGGGGATTGCATCCTGCTATCCTCCTATGACGATCTCAAGTTGGTCAATGAAGCAATGAGCCTCGGCGCCTCAGGTTATGTCACCAAAGGTTCTGCAACAGAATACTTAGAAGAAGCAATAAAAACTGTCATCAATGGCGGCAATTATTACAGCCCTGACATACAACAACGCATCATAACTTCATTTTCCAAATCAGGAGAAATGCTCAAAAAGAAGGCCTCAGAACCTTCTATGAAAAGGCAACTAACCGAGCGAGAAGTAGAAGTGCTCACCTTAATAGCACAACAGTATACCAGCGAAGAGATTTCCAAAAAACTATATATCGCGAAGAGTACTGTTGATACACATAGAAAAAACCTCATTGTCAAACTAAAAGTAAAAAATGCAGTTGGCCTAGGCCTCTATGCCCAAAAACATAAGTTGGTATAGACTAAAGTGTAGCTCAAGTCTTGAGCGCTCCCTATTTATGGGGATAAAGCAAAGCCCCCATTTTCCACTACTTATCTATGCAACCACCTTTGTATTTTTGAATTAGCACTGAAAGCAGAGCTCAAAGAAACTAAGTCACACATTGAAAACAATTAAACACCATCTGCTATGCCCCTTTATGCTCTTGTACTACTTATTGCCATCCTCGTGATAGGTTTTCTCATCTGGTTGTGGATGAAAAACAAAGTCGGAACGCCTTTCCTTCCTGAAAATTTTGAATTAAAACCAATTAAGTCAATTAGAGATGGCGACAAACTGACCACCACTTTCAGACTAGTGCCAACAATTACCGGCGCCAATCCAAAGAAATTTAAGGTTACCCTTACTCCAGATGTTCCTGAAGGCAAACTTAATCCGGGAGCTGTTATTGGCAATGCCGTTATCACTAAAGGAACAGACAACAAGGATCTCTATACTGTTACATTCATAATAGAACGTGAAAATGCTATTGATTCAGGAGAAAATTATGCTATAAACGTTAATGATGGAGCGAACTTAAGACAAACTGATGTTCCAGAAGGGTTACCTGTAGAAATTAGCTCCGCAGTAGGTATAAAAAGGGGATCAACAGATAAGTTTTTCCTACTGAAAGTAAATTTACAATACAACTATGGAGAATCACCAATAGAACACTACAGTGTAAAGTGGATAAATAACCCAAGTCCTCACGGTCAACTTCGCATAACCAAAAATGGTCAAACTGATAATAGTTGGCCAATGACTATTAAAATCTTCATCCCTAAAACCACAATTCCTATTACTTATGATATTGAAGAATACCACAAATATGATTCAATTGACACCCTGAAACCACCACCACCAACAACAGTAGATGATCCTCGATAAGGGAAAAAATTTTGGCTTAATATTGTTGCTAACTTTATTCATCTCCGCAAGAGGATTAGCTCAAGAATTCAACATTGATTCATGTTCCTATTTCTTTAAGAACCGTCAAGATGAAAATCTATACGCATATCTAACTAAATATGAAAACTCCAATAAAAAGGAAGATCAAATAGGCGTTCATCTTTACAAAGCAAAGTACTATCGTGCCAAAGTAAATATAGATAGTCAATTGCGGCATTTGACACTAGGTACTAACCTTGCAAAAGGAAGACAAGATATACTTGAGTGCGACTACTTAGATGAATGGGCTCTTACGTACAGACAAGACAATACAGAATCTAAAACAAAAAAAGGTTTAGAGTACATTAATGAAGCCATTGAACTCAAGAAAAAATTACTCGCAGATAGTTCTAGTCTTGCATATAGCTACATTGTAAAAGCCAACCTGCTATATAGTTCAGATACATTAGACTATCATCTAGACTCTGCTATAGTATACTATAAAAAAGCTATGGATATAGGCATTAGAAAGAGTAGACAAATCTACTGTCTTAACAACATTAATACTATGAAACTATTGTTGGGTGACTATAGTAACATAGAATATAATTATTCTATTATTACAAACTATCAGCTCAATGAAAACCTTATCTATGATGCAGTAGGCACACAACTAAATCTAGCTGGTTTTTATACATTACAAAAAAACACGACTTGCTTTAACCAAATCATCGAAGAAGTTTCACCTTTAATTAATAAATACAAATGGAGAGATAAGCGAATAGCTCTTTTAAACCAAAAAATATTTAACGGCTTCCAAACAGATCAAGATTATGAATTAATAATGCAATGGCAAGACAGTGTCATTTACCTCGAAAAAGCACTTGCCTGTTCTGACTTAGATGAACAAATCACAAAGTTCGAACTCGACAACAAAGTCGCCGCCGCAGAAGCCCAACTCTACAAAAATCGATTCTGGCAATCCATCCTCCTAGGGACAACCTTGACAATGATACTGGTCCTTATAGGACTCTACAAGTATCTCGTACTCAAAAGA
>CALBWK010000178.1 GCA_937969415.1 uncultured Saprospiraceae bacterium
TGGTGGCGAGCATGAGTGTGAGTTATGGGGATTATTTGCAAGAAGAGGATTAGGTTTCTTTGCAGATACTGGAAACTTAGGTGAAGCAGATGACTTGACAGAGAGCTTTGAGACTAGACCTTCTTGCATACCTACATTAAAAATTCAGAAAGAAGTACCTACTCTAGTCGTACCAGGATCTGAAGCTGTTGTAACTTTCTCAATAGCCAACCATACTCCTGAGACTGCAACCAATGTTATCGTAACAGATATTATAGATGATGGTCTTACTGTAGCAGAGGGTCCAGATGGTATTCCTTTTACACAAGTTGGCAATCAGGTTATGTTTGAAATAGGAGATTTGGAATCAGCTGGTGATCAAGTGGTACAATTGGAATTCAGCTATACGCTTCAGACAGATCCAAATATTGTATCAGAGACATTACTCCTCAATACTGTTGAGACCAATGATGAGCAATTGGCTTGGGATAGAGACTTAGGACCTAACAACCAGACCAATCAAAATGCTTGGGATCTGAATGCAAATGATGCTTACTCGGGTGGAAGATCTTGGTTTAGCCAAGAGAGAGATCAAGATACTGACCACAGACTCATTATGAGCAACTTTTCTGTAAGTGGCGTAAGACCTGTGGCTAGATTCTGGCACAGAATCAACACAGAATTTATTACGGATGGTGGATTTGTCGAAGTATCAGATGACAACGTATTGTGGTTCAGTACAAGGGATCAATTTATAAGAGGTGGCTACAACTCTATATTATCATTCCAAACATTGGCCATTCCTGATCTCGGTGGATTCAGTGGAGAAAATCCAGAAGGAAGTTTCGAAGATTCTTACATCGACCTATCTCCTTGGAATGGTCAAGATATTTCGATGAGATTCAGATTTACAACACAAGATGTTGGAAATGATGGAGACATGGATCCTTATCCGGAAACCAATGGATGGTACATAGATGATTTTGAGTTGATAGACATGAAGAGCTATATCACTAGTGCTAACATTTCTGCAGATAATGCAGATATGATAGAAACAGGAGAGATAGAAATTCTTATCAATTCTGACTTCACGATAAGCAATGAAAATCTAGATGAACAAGTTGATATCACTGTTTTCCCTAACCCGGTCAATAACACACTTAATGTAGGTGTTGTATCTGACGAAAATAGAGAAGCTAAGATTCAACTGACAACTCTAGATGGTAAAGTGCTACAAGACCAAAGAGTAGAATTCCTTAAAAACGAAAACCTATTCAGAGTCGATGTATCTTCTTATCAAGCAGGTATGTATTTATTACATATCATCAGCGAAAATAGAATTACAACGAAAAAAGTAGTTGTAGAGTAAGACTAGTTTTAATGTCAATATAAGAAGGAGGATCCATAAGGGTCCTCCTTTTTTTATGCTATCATGGAAGCTTAGCCACGGGTGTTAACTCACGTATACCTATTGCAGCTAACTAATATTAGTAAATTGTGACATCATAACAACTCACGGATCCTATGTATACTTCACGTATAAAACTACCTTCTTGTCTTGCTAGTCTAATCATGTTCTTCTATATCTCTGGCGGCGCGCAGACTTCATACTTGAAAGGAAGTTTAGTTGCAAATCAACTAGATAATCCTTCTTCGATCGCTAATCTGGATACATCTCTTGAATGGAGTTCTTGGTCGGAGACTGGTGTTATTGGTTACGCCTTAGAATATCAGCACCCAATAGCAGAAAATTTTTCAATAAAGCCTAGAATTGGATTGAGTTCATTCCGCCTAAGATACCTTCGTGAAGAAGAGGATAATTTCTTTACATCACGTCGGTATTCTAACCGATACTTTAATTTAGCCTTTATAACAAGCTACCAATTCAAAGAAAATCATCGAGGTCTGCAGATTGGTGCAGGCCCCGCACTTTATTTTCTTAACAAGCACACCGCCTTTCAATCCAATAGAAATTCAAGAGACTTTATTGAATCAACAATAAGAGACAGGTTTAACGACCTTCCCCTTTATCTTCAATTTGAAATCAACTATTCGTTCAAATTATTTAATGCCCTTGGAGCCCAATGGGGAATGGAAATTGGTATGACCCCTAGCTTAAAATTGAATACTGGCTTTTTATCAGTGGGTGATTCTGCATTTACTTGGAGAGGCTTCAGACTCGGAGGTATTGTCTGGCTCAATAGGGATACAGAATAATGAAACTTAATTTTTCGTTTTGACATAAATCATAGACAACAACGAACATGTCTCGATTATCTATTTGCATATTTCTTACGGCCTGGTTACTTAGCTGTTCTTCAACAAAAGAATCTGGTGATCAAGTCACCAATTCCAACAAAAGGTCTATTGTCCATAATCCAACCACAATAACACCACCAAACGGTGTCAGAATAAATGATACTCTATTTGTAGATCAAACAGAAATAAGCAATATCTCTTGGAAAGAGTATACCTACAATCAGAAAGAATCTTCTGATACCATTAAATTAAAATTCAAAGAAATATATCCAGACACCAAAGGCTATATATTACTTATAGATGACACCGGCACATTAAGTGAAGAATCCTTACTCAAGAAGTCCACCTACCATTATGATAGATTACTCGACCATTATCCAGTTATAGGCATTACTCTTGATCAAGCCAAAAAATTTTCTGCTTGGAGATCTATGATAGTATTTGAAGTAATGCTAGTTAAAGCAGGTATAATTAAACCTCGTGTCAATAAATTCGACCTAAAAAAGTTTTTAGCGTCTAAGGCATATAAAAAACATAAAGATAAGATCACCCACTATCCACAATATTTTATTCCCTCAATAGAAGATTATGAAATACTAAAAAGTAAAATTCTTAATAAGGAATTTAAACCTGGAGAGATCAATACAATCGAAAGATCCGTCAATCATCAAAAATTTACTGGCCTACCCATGAGGCCTACAAGAGACTACGAAATAGAAGCAGATTCAAAGACTTTGTATAATATTATCGGCAATGTATCGGAACTAACCGACAAAGAAAACTTAACCTTTGGAGGCAATTATCTCTCCACCCAGAGCGATGCACTTAAAATGGAGATCGACACCATCTCTTGTCCGAGTCAGTTAGTTGGTTTCCGAAATTTCTGCAAGTGGATTAGGATTGAAGATATTATAATTGAAGAGTAAGATACATTCCTAAAAACCTCAACCTCTTACTCAACAAAAAAAAAGGAAGGCCGCACAACACGACCTTCCTTTTTATTTTTATATTTCCAAGTGACTACTCTTCCTCAGAAGATGCCTCTACCTTTTCGAGCTTAGAAGTATCAACAGGACTTTCTTGTCGCACTCTGTCTGCTACTTTATCTACAGATTCTGAAGCGGAGTCTTTAAGCTCAGACAACTTCTCCTTGGCCTTATCCAAGGTATCATCCAAGCCTACACTCTCTGCAGCAGATTCGATCCCATCAGAAACCTTGTCGACCACCTTAGCACCCAACGCTACTGCTGCACCAAGCAATCCGCCTTTCATCAGCGTCGCTCCTGCTCCACTTTCTTTATTCTCTACACCTTCGCTTGATTTCTCAGCAAGGTCTTCTTTAATATCTGCAGCCTTTTCTTTAGCCTTGTCTACTACTTCTGAGGTAGCTTCAGAGAGATCTTCCATCTTTTCAGACAGCACTTCCTTTCCTTTGGACACGACATCTTTAGCTTTATCAAATTGCTCTCCTATACCAAGATTATCAGCGACATCTTCTATTCCATCAGAAACTTTATCTACGACCTTAGCTCCGAGTGCTAGCGCTGCTCCTAGAAGTCCGCCAGCTTTGGCCTTATCAGCTACAGTAGATTCCTTTGCATCTGCAACCGTCTCCTTGACTGCTTCTGTAGCTGCATCTGCCTTGTCAGCTATCGCTTCTTTGCTCTCCTTCAGAACGTCTTGGGCTTTGTCGATTGTGGAGTCAAGAGTCTCCTTCGCCTTTTCAACTGGAGCTACAGATTCCTTTTTAACTTTCTCTATAAGTTCTTCAGACTCCTTGATAGTTGCTTCAGCTTTTTCTGCCACTGCATCTTTAACTTCTGCTGCCTTTTTGGCAACAACTTCTTTAGCTGCTGTCGCTTCTACTTTATCAGTTTCTTTGCCTGTTACAGAGGCTGCTGCCCCTGCAACTGCAGCGCCTGCTGCCGCAACAGCCTTAGGATTCTTACCTTCTTTTACTGCCGTCGTAGCTTTCTTTAGTTTTTCTACTTCTTCCGGAGAGAGATTGGCCTGATCAGAAATAGTAGCATCCATCTTTTCTTTGATTTCAGCTTTCTTCTTAGCGATAGCTTTTTTCTCTTCTTGCTTTTCTGCTCGCGACTTCTCCTTCTCCATACGCTTCTCTAGATCTGTCTTAGTCCTAAGCATCTCGTCTAGCTTCTCTTGCTTAGAACTGATACGTTCTTCTACCATTTTTACCTTAGCCTCTCGGAGTTGCATTTCTAGCTGCCCCATAGATCGCCCAGCCTTGTCACTATGGTAATCGATATCACTTTTATCTCTACGGATAGACGCTTCCATCTTACCGATAGCTGACTTGAGACCTTGGTATCTTCGTTCTAGTCTTGTCAGAGCATTGTTCTGTCCCTCTGGCGCTTTGCCATACTTTTTTTCTTTGACGATCTTAAAAGCCTCGTCTATTTTCTTCCAGACCTTAGATCTATCATTTCTTGTAAAGTCTGCATTCTTAAATTCTACTTGGATTCTTTTGAGCTGATCAAAAAGAGGTCCTAAAGACATACCTTTTTCAGCTTTTTCCTTGACCTCATTGAGTTGGGTCGTAAAGTTGCCTACTTGTTCTTTAGAGACCTTAGCAAGCTCCTCGTTGGCCTTAGACTTGAGTTCCTTCATAGAAACAAAAAGCTCATTGGCGCCGTCTCTTAATTTATCAGCGTGTTCTCTGAAGAGGTTGCGCTCTCTAGCTTGCTCTGATATCTTGGTCCAGAAGCCACGCATCTCATTCCAGATATCATTATCGAAGCTAATAAGGTTTGTTACTTTTTCTTTGAAATCGCTTAACTCCGTATTGTACAGGTCATACAACTTAGTAGATAGGACCACGAAATGCCATTCTGCCTTGGCTCTGTTGATAAGATCAGCACGTTGAACTTTGATAGTTTCTGGAAGGATGTCCTCTGTTACAGACAACTCTCTGATTTGTGTCTCATAGCCTTCTGGAAATTCTACTTCTTTGCCATTTCTCCAATTGTCCATCATTTCGTTAAAAAATGATTCACTCACCAGACTTTCTTGAAAGGTGTAGAGGTGGACTTTGTTTTCTCTTTCTTGGAGTTCTAGGGCGATAAGGATTTTCTTGTCCTCGGCGTCATTGCCCCAAAGTACGATCTTCTTTTTCATGGTAACTTTTTTCTCTTGTCTCTGCTATCAGAGACGATGTTTCTGTAATTATGTAATTCACTTAGAGTACTGCCAGACAGTGACTCTATTTCTTAATTCGTAATAAAATGCGGTCAATGGACGTCGTGATAGGAAAGTTAGCACATCTACAGCAGTAGCGTAATGCAATTTGTCCTATTTCTCTAAATATTGCAATATCTGTACCGCATTAGTAGCAGCACCTTTTCTCAAGTTATCAGAGACTATCCACATATTGAGCCCTTGATCGATCGACTCATCTCTACGCAGTCGGCCTACAAATACCTCGTCCCTCTTCTTTGCTGAAAGTGGCATCGGATAGACATTATTGGCAAGATCATCCTGTACAACGATCCCTGGCTCACTAGCTAATAAATTTCTGACTTCTTCGATATCAAATTGATTATGGAATTCCACGTTGACACTTTCAGAATGACCACCATGTACAGGTACTCGGACTGCAGTCGCTGTAATCGCAATCGTCTCATCTCCTAGGATCTTACGTGTCTCATGGACGAGTTTCATTTCCTCCTTTGTATAGTCATTATCTAAGAAGATATCACAGTGCGGAAGACAGTTTTCGAATATAGGATGTGGATATACCATATCATAATCATCTGTCTTACCACTTTTTTCAGATTCGTATTGAGATACAGCCTGGGCGCCAGTACCTGTAAATGACTGGTAAGTACTGATGACTAGACGCTTAATACCATACTTCTTATGAAGGGGGCTCAGCGCAACTACCATCTGAATGGTACTGCAGTTGGGATTGGCGATAATCTTATCCTCACTAGTCAGTGCTTGGCTATTAACTTCTGGTACAACAAGCTTCTTAGAAGGATCCATCCGCCAAGCAGAAGAATTGTCTATAACCGTTGTACCTACCTCAGCAAAACTAGGTGCATGCTCTTTTGAGGTGCCTCCTCCTGCAGAAAAGAGTGCATAATCTGGCCTTAGCGCAATGGCATCAGCCATAGAAACAACCTTATATTGATTACCTGCAAAGGAAATTTCCTTACCCACAGATCGTGCTGAGGCTACTGGAATAAAGTCTTCTACCTGAATATTTCTCTCTTCTAGGACCTCTATCATCTCTCTACCCACAAGGCCTGTAGCGCCTACTAATGCTAGTTTCATCGTTATTATGCTCTTAATTATGGTCTAATCAACCACTGCAAAAATAAATCCTATTCTAATAGGGTGCTGCGTGTTGCTCCTCTATAGGTCTAAGACTATCTATTCTTGTAACCACCATACAACCCTAGAAACCTTATCTTAGCCTCATTAGATATGCAATAACTGTTTATGCCTAAATCTGCTCCCTTTATATGTACACTCTTGATACTCACTAGTATCACTATATCCTCGGCGCAGTGGGTGCAGAATTTTGACACAGGAGACTTATCTGAGTGGGCAGGCGATGTCAATGACTTCATCATCAATGACAATAGAGCATTACAGCTCAATGCACCAGAGGCGGGCACTTCTACCCTATTGGCTAGGGTGCCGTTTCCTGATAGTCTCACCTGGAATTTTAGAGCGCATCTTGATTTTGCACCTTCAGGTAGCAACAAACTAGAAGTGTGGCTAGCTCTAGATAGTGATAATCCTGCTACAGCCAGTGGCTACAAGCTAGAGATCGGTGAGTCAGGTTCCGACGATGCGATTAGATTTAGTGCGCTGACTGCGGGCAGCGAGACCCTATTAGCTGAAGGAATTATGGGAGAAGTTGGGGCAGCATTTGACCTAGATATCCAACTGACTCTCGATAGTGAGGAGCTTTGGACTTTAGAGACAAGTATCAGCGGCAGTAGTATTTTCAATGAATCCTTTATTGTGAGCTCTACGCCAGTCCTTCCTCAGCCAGAGGGTTTCTTTGGTTTGACTTGCACGTATACGAGTGGACGGGTAGACCTATTTACCTTCGATGACTTTAGGATTGGGTTACCTGAAGTAGATGTAACCCCTCCCACTCTCTTGTCGGCACAAGTGGTCAATGAGACAAAAGTCATCTTACAGTTTGACGAAGTCATCGATCCCAATAGCCTATTTCCGCTGAGTCAGTACAGCTCATCGTTGACGGTAACAGAAGCAGAAACCTCCCCAAGTAATCCAACACAAGTATGTCTGACACTCGGCAATGCCCTCCCTAGTGGACAATCATTAGAACTGACCGTTAGTGGTCTGCAAGATCGATCGGGAAATGAAATGATTACCACTTCTGTGACCTTGATATTGACAGAAGATCCTCTGCCCGGAGATCTTGTCATCAACGAAATTTTATTTGACCCCATATCAGGAAACAGTGCAGACTTTGTCGAATTGATAAATATATCTGACAAAACACTAAGGTTAGACAACCTCTTCTTTTCAAGAGAAAACAGTACTGCTGTAGATGTTGCAGTGCCTGATGGCTTTGAGTTGGGGCCAGATGAGATTATCGCCTTCACACCTGACACCTCTGAAATCGTGGACACTTATCGACCTATGGAAGCCTATAATCTCCAGGAATTAAGGATCACTAATTATGTCCAAGGCGAAGGCAATGTTTCTATCAAGACTAAAACAGAAACAGACACTTTGATTATTGACTCCTTTGATTATTCTGATGACTTTCATTCTTCGCTGTTGACTTCATCTCAGACCAAAGGAATTTCCTTAGAGAGAATTTCTCCATCTGCACCGACCAATGATGGTGACAACTGGAGCTCAGCAGCTGAGAGTGTCAACTTTGCCACTCCAGGCTATGCCAACTCACAACGAGCTACAGGCCTAGGGCCCGACGAAGGGATGATTGGCCTCGAAGAAAAAGTGTTCTCTCCTGACGGCGATGGCTTCCAGGACCAACTACGATTGATCTATACACTTGATCGCACGGGGTTCATTGCCAACGCAACAGTCTATGATGATAGAGGCCATCGCATACAGAACATAGCTGCCAATAAGTTGCTGGGTCAGACTGGTGCATTATTATGGGATGGCTTACTAGAGGACGGTTCTGTAGCTCCGATAGGCATCTATATCCTACAGTACGATATCTTCCACGACGATGGGACAGTAATGTCAGGCAAGGAGGTTTTTGTTCTAGCACAATTTCTAAACCGCTAAGTTTGAAAGGTGTACTTGAACATAAGCTGACTCAGGCTGCGGCTGCGACCTTTATCCTTCTGGGGGTCTATATCATTATGTATCCACCTGACATAGGCTTTTTCAAGAAGACTTCAGAATTTGCTGTACACTTGATGTTTGGTCTGCTAGGGCTAAGCTTTATTTTTTTGGTCTTCAATCAGAGAAGGCTGATGTTCATCTCAATGTTGGCTTGTGGCTTATTAGCCTTCTATCTAAAGACGGCATCCAACTCAAATATGATTCTTCCGCAAGTCAATAACTTACCCAAGTTTAAGATTGCACACTTTAATCTTTCCTCTTTTAATGCCTACGATCCCAACTTCGAAGATATCGTCGCCAATACAGATTGTGATTTTATTTCTTTTCAAGAATATACTCCAGACTGGCACGGCTTTGTTCAGAAAACACTACTCGACAAGTATCAACATCACCATACCAACATCAGAATTGATCCCTTCGGGATGGCCGTCTACTCTAAGTTACCGATAGAGGACGTGCAGACTTTTCACTACAAGGAAATTCCCAACCTAGACATAAAAGTCAATACAGGTTATCAAGTGATCGACATCATCAGCAGTTATATTGCGCCGCCGACGATAGCGACTACGCATAGCTCAGAAGATCATCTTGATGCAATAAGTACTTATGTCAACTCCCTAGATGCCCCTGTCATCGTTCTTGGAGATTTTAATCAAGTATACTGGGCCAAAGACATCCAAAACTTTAGAGAAGAAGCCGGCCTCAATAATAGCCGTCGCAATATCGATATCACGACTAAGGTACCCTATGATCATATCTTTCATACAGAGATGATTGAGTGTATCTCGTTTAAGGAAATAAAAGATACGGACCTCACCCATTTGGGTATTACAGGGAGATTCCAACCCAAAAGTGCCATTACCAATCCTGCCATCCTCAGGTCTCTTGGCAAGGACAGCTATTGAGATCTGATTTTCTAAGTTCGTAGAGTCGAGGGACACAATATTGTTTTAGGTGATCGGTTATAATAAGATGAGACGACATCAGAACACGAAGCCAATCCTATCTCTGACTTTCATTTTTCTAGTAGCTGCTGGTGTAGCTTGCACTACACAAAGTCATCCGGAAACGAAAACAACTAATGTAGCTGAGTTAACACTCAAGGATACCACACCGCCTGAAGGCAACACCATTGCCACAAGATTTCCAACTCCAAAAGGTTACCAAAGAATCTCTGCATCTCCATCTAGTTTTGCGGCCTATCTAAGGAACCTTCCTCTCAAGCCTACTAGTAGTCCCATAGGAATCTATGATGGTACTGAAATATCGACAACAGAACATGTGGCTGTTATTGATATGCCCATAGGGTCTCAGGACCTACACCAGTGCGCTGATGCAATTATGCGCCTGCGGGCAGAATATTTTTATAACAATAAAAAGTATGACGACATCCATTTCAACTTCACCAATGGAATGCGTGTAGATTACAATAAGTGGAAGCAAGGTTATCGTATGCAAGTCAATGGAAACAAAACCCAATGGATCCTCAGTGCTGAGCCTGACGAGAGCTATGAGAGTTTCTGGGCTTACCTAGAACTCATCTTTATGTATGCTGGTACGGCATCGCTAGAAAAAGAATTGGAAACGAGAGCCTATGAGGAGATGCAGATAGGAGACGTATTTATTATCGGTGGATTTCCTGGCCACGCTGTGATCATCGTTGATATGGCAGAAAAGGAGGAGACAGGAGAAAAACTATTTATGGTGGCACAGAGTTTTATGCCGGCCCAGGATCTTCATGTTATTACCAGCTTAGAAGATATCAGCCCTTGGTACTCTCTTGACAAGCCGTTCCAACTTACGAGTTGGAGTTTTGACAAATCTGATTTGAGACACTTTTGAGTTAGACAAATTAATTAAGATAGATTACTTTGGTTTTTTATGGAGATACAGTACGTGGTCAAAGATTACAACACCCTATCGACAGAGGAGCTATACGCGATATTGCGGCTGAGACAAGAAGTCTTTATTGTTGAGCAAAATTGCCCCTATCTAGATGCAGATGGCCGCGACCAACCTAGTCATCACGTAATGGGTTGGGCAGAGGGGCAACTGCACACTTATGCGCGACTTGTACCCAAGGGGATTAGCTATTCAGATTACGTTTCTATTGGACGCGTCATCACAAGTGCAGAGACGCGTGGCAAAGGGTACGGCAAAGCCCTTATGGAAAAGTCCATTGAAGCCATCAAGAGATTGTATCCTAGTGAAAATATCAAGATCTCAGCGCAAGTCTATGCGCTACCTTTCTATGCAGCTCTAGGCTTTAAGGCAATAGGTGAAGAATACCTAGAAGATGACATTCCACACCAAGCGATGTCCTTAAAATGTTAATAAGTGTTAGCAGATGTATCCTCAAGCCCTTTCAATCGTTATTTTAGTTGTATGAGATCAGGAATTATAGCCTTACTTCTAGCCGTATTTATCCTCCCGACACAGGCGCAGGATCCGCATAGATTGGACTTTTATGAAAATGTCATCTTAGCGGACTACATAATGACTGTAGAATTCAGACACGAATCTGTAGAATTAACGATGCCCATAGTTGATTTAGGTTCTGATGGTCGTCTGCGCTTGGATTTCGATGATTTGGAGGGTGGCTTCAAGAACTATTCTTACTGGATAGTGCATTGTGACAAGGATTGGCATCCATCGATTCTTGATGAAACTGAGTATCTCAGTGGCTTCAATGGTGAGGAGCTTCCAGGCTTTGGCTATAGTTCTAATAGATATTCTGAATACACCCATTATGATCTAACCCTTCCTAATGATGATATCGCTTGGACCATATCGGGCAATTATGCGCTTGTAATTGTAGATGATGACCTAGAGGAACCTGTTATGATAAGACGGTTTATAGTCGCAGAGCAGTCTGCGAGTACGTCAGCAAAAATTGTCAGGCCTCGTAACACAGCCCATATAAGATCGCATCATGAAATGGTACTGGAGGTCCTTTATAATGATTTGAGAATCAACAGACCTATCCAAGAACTCTATGTGACGGTATTACAGAATGGCAACTGGGAGACTGCCCAGCACAATATCCAAGGCACTTTTGAGAGGTCCAACTCTGTCCATTTTGATTATATGGACCTCATCAGCTTTCCCGCAATGAAAGAATTTAGAAGCTTTGATATACGAACGCTGACATCTAGAGGGCAAAATGTGGATGGCATAGAGAGAAATGATATTAGAACTAATATTATGCTAACAGCAGATCTACCAAGATTAGAGAAATACTATCTCACTGATTTTGATGCCAATGGACAATTTGTCGTTGAAAACAGAGACTACAACAATGGCGATTTTAGTAGCGAATATGCTTATGTCAACTTTGCCATATTTTCTGGACGCGAACTAGACGAGGATGTCTACATCTTTGGTGCTTTTAACGATTGGCAGCCCAAGGAAGCCTATAGATTGGATTACGATGCTGAACAGAGTGTCTACACAGGCACCATCCCATTTAAGCAAGGGTACTACGACTATATGTATGGAACTATGACAGAGGGTGGCACCCTAGATTCTAGTCATTTTGAAGGCAACTGGCACGAAACCGAGAATGACTACCATATCATCATCTACTACAGAGATACGGGTGGCGAGTATGATAGGGTCGTTGATGTACAGGTTACTGGGTCTACGATGTAGCACAATTTCCTCTCGCAAGCCCTGTATTTATTAGCTTTTCAACTTTTTTTGAAAAAAAATGCATTTCGGGCAACGCTGAATTAAGTCTGTCTGGTATATAGTAATGTGGAACATTTTTTAGATAAAGACAACATCGTGAAAAGCACATTCAAGATCACTTCATTACTACTAGCCATCATTATACTTCTAGGACTTGCCTCTTGCTCAGATGAAGACGGAATTTTTGTGGAAACGGAGATTACTACAGAAGAATTTGATCTCACTGAGAATACAGGAACAAGAACCACCCTTGGAGAGACCACTTTAGTTAATTGCTACTTCTTTTCCTGTGGTTTCGACCTTCCCATAACATTGAAAGCAAACACACTTCTTTGTGGCGAAGATCTTGAATTCGACTCATCAGGTGAGCTACAAGCGGAAAAAGCTATTTCGGTTCAAACTTGGTTATCAAATGATGGTCAATTCAATGAAGGAGAAACCTTTTTAACTGAAGAGGTCTATTTAGATCCGATAACAGGTAGATCAGAATCCAGGATTTGCACTTTAAGTATGGCTGCAGATTCTGAAGAAATAGTGACAGGCACTTACGAATCAACATCTCGAGATACTATCGACTTGGAAAATAATTCCACAATTAGTGGGAGTTTCTTTTCCTTACTGGAGACCTGCGAAACTAGCTTAGTCTCAGACATGACTGAAAAATATGTTACAGGCAGAGCCACAATAAATTCAGAAATATTTATGGCAACAAATGGATTATGTGATGAAGTCTACTCTGATCAAAATCCAGATTTGTTAGTTTCATTTTTCCTTTTAGGTGGACTACAAGAGATAGACAGAGATGGTAATTTATTCTTTGAGCCCGAAGATATAGAGCAGGTTATATTTTCAAGTATGGAAGAAGAATATAGTGTGGATGAATTTTATGTAGCATGGATAATCGCTGACCCTCAAGGATTTCTAACGTCTCAAACAGGATTTGAACCGACAATAACATTTGAAGAGGCCATAGAACTAGGCGAGCCTATTCGAATTAGATATTCCTATTTGTCTGAGATAATAAATATTGGTGAAATATATAATGAAGAAGGAATACTGATAGGAGAATTTTCAGCTTCGGTATTCCCCTGCCAATAACAATCATTACAACTGAACAAATGCAAAACGACTTACAAGAAATCATAGCGGGCTGCTTGCAAAAAGATCGAAAGGCACAACATCTGCTTTTCAATCGATTTGCACGATGGGGGCTGACCATCTGCAGACGATATGTCAACTTAGAAGAGAAGGCTCAAGAAGCGATGCAAGACGGTTTTTTGAGAATCTTTACGAAGCTGGATACTTTTGATCCGCAGCGTGGAGAGTTAAAAGCATGGATGGCAAGAATCTTTGTCAACTGTGCACTGACGACAACAAAAAAGGAAGCTTTTAACAATTCCTTCTCTGCATTAGCGGATTTAAATGTAGAACCTGTCTCGGAAGAAGTTTTTTACGCCTTTGATGGAGAAGAGTTATTGAAATTTTTAAAGCCTATGCCTATTGGCTACAAGACGGTATTCAATATGTACATAATGGATGGCTACAGCCACAAAGAAATAGGCCAGCATCTTAATATATCAGAGATCACCTCAAGATCACAATTGAGGAAAGCAAAAATTTGGATTAAAGAAAACGTATCTCTGGATGCACTCAAATCAAGACTGGAATCATGAAGGAAGAAATATACATTAAAGGAACATTACTCGACTACGAAAGCCCGATGGATATGGATGCCATCTGGTCAGATCTAAATAAAGCGTTAGATAAAGCTGAAAGCGGAACGCCACCACCTGTTCTCAGAACTCAGGAAACTTCTC
>CALBWK010000179.1 GCA_937969415.1 uncultured Saprospiraceae bacterium
GCCGTTTTCAGATGCTTAGGGATGCGGGGATCTCAAGCGTTTATGGTGTATTTCTTGCAGATTTTTATTCTAGGATTTATAGCCGTATTGATTGGTGCTTTTTTAGGGAGCTTAATTCAAGTTGCCTTGCCTGTTTTGCTCAAAAATGTGTTGCCTTACGAAGTCAATATGCAGATTTCTTGGAAGGCCATAGCGCAAGGTGTCGGTATTGGTTCTGTGGTCACAAGTCTCTTTGCTATACTGCCGCTCTTGGCTATCAGATTGATCAGTCCACTGAGGACATTACGTGCTTCTTTTGATGGGGATGTTGCACCACGAGATCCGATCAAGTGGTTGGTTTATTTGGCGATACTAGTTTCATTAATAGGATTTCTGTATTCATTGACTGGAGATGTGATGAATGCCGTAGTGTTTACTATTGCCTTATTGATAGCCTTCTTATTGCTCTTTGGAGTAGCGACTTTAATTATGTGGCTCGTCAGTAAAGTCGTGCCGCGAAATTGGAATTTTGTTTTTAGACAAGGAGTCTCTAACCTCTATAGACCGGATAATCAGACCAGAACCTTGATCGTATCGATAGGATTAGGTACGGCTATCTTAACGATGTTGTACATCATTCAAGGATTGATCTTGAGTAATGTCAACTCTATGGATGCAGGTGGCCAACCCAATATGATTTTGTACGGGATAGAGACCGCCCAGGTAGAACCTATAGCTGAGATGACGGAGTCGCACGCTATGCCTGTGGTGCAGCAAGTGCCGATAGTTACAATGCGGATAGAGGGCTGGAAAGGAAGGCATAAGAGCGAGTGGATGCAAGATTCCATAAGACGAGCAGAGCGCTGGGTCGTCAGGCGAGAGGCTCGTGTGACTTACAGAGATAGTTTGGAGTTTGATGAGACCTTGGTCGCTGGTGAGTATACCGGTTCTATTGCAGAAGGTGATTCTATTTTCATCTCTGTAGATAAAGGTTGGGCTGAGTCTTTAGATGTGTGGCTGGGAGATGAGATAGTCTGGAATGTGCAAGGCGCTTTAATTACGACTTATATCAGCAGTATAAGAGAGATAGAATTCAGGTCTATGCGCACCAGATTTTTTGTACTCTTCCCACTGGGTGTCTTAGAACAAGCACCACAGTTTCACGTACTTGTTACCAAGTCCCCTAATAATTCTGTGATGGCAGATTACAGGCGTAGTGTTGTCAAAGCATTTCCTAATGTCTCAGTGGTTGATCTCGGTTCGATATTGACGACACTCAATGATATTCTAAGTAAGATTTCTTATGTTATTAAGTTTATGGCAGGCTTCAGTATACTGACAGGGCTAATCGTCCTAATTAGTTCTTTATTGCTCAGTAAATATCAGCGAATCCGTGAGAGTGTGTTGCTGCGAACGATAGGTGCTAGAGGCAGCCAAGTTCTGAAGATCAATGCGACAGAATATTTTGTTCTTGGTTCGTTGGCAGCGCTGACAGGAATTGTGATAGCGATAGTGGGCAGTTACTTTTTAGCGACAGGTGAGTTGGATTTGGAGTTCAGTCTCAATTGGTGGCCTATAGTGATGATTTTCTTTTTGGTGGTAGGCTTAACGGTCTTGATTGGATTGTATAATACTCGAGAGGTGATAAGGAAGTCTCCGTTGGAGGTGTTGAGGAAAGAAGTCTAGAAAAAACCTATTCGAATGGTCTATAAAATTAAAAAGGGCAGTTGCTGATGCAATTGCCCTTTTTAATATTGAAGTTTATTTTATTTCTACTCTGGCTTTAATTTAAAGAATCCTTTTATGCAGGCTTCGTCAGTGATAAAATCTCCTTCAAAATTTCCTTGTATGTACGAAGGGAGCCCATCAGAATTAAGAGGACCTAAGTCTGTGAATAGAAATTTGTAAGAGTCACCATTAAAAGTGGACACTAGTACTCCTGTGCTATCAATACCATATAATCCATCTCCTGATAAACCTTGGATAGGTTGGTTCAGGATAATGTCTCTTATGGTGAAGCCTACGGTGTGAGTCCAAGGACTTTGAGGGTCGTTGTTGAACATTTTAAAGTGATATTGCCCATTGACAACACTATACCACACGTCTTCAGCGTCCGTGACAAAATTTGTAATTGGTTCGTCAAAGATTGGGTTGGTAGATTGTGGGTCATCTGAAAGTTCTATAAAAAAATATTCTTCATATTCTTCGCATAGAGCTAAGTCTTCGAATATAAAGTTGTCATTCACATTGCTTATTGGAATTGGTATTGATGAGCTGAAGTCATCGAGATTTAGTATACTCAATATACCTGTCAAGTTGCCACAAGTCGGCACAGCAAAAAGAAAATTACCGTTGTTATCTACTGGAAAATGGAGTGTTCTATTGTCAAATACGACGCTGATTATACCATTTGTAACTGGGTTTCCATCACAAGTGAGAGCATTGCCTTGCACAAAAACTTCGCCGAGGCCCTCATTATTAAGGATTGTAATAGGGTCCAGTTTTGTATCTTCGGAATAGGGCCCGAGCTCTAGGGTTTCTACGATTTCTCCACAGTAATTGATCACTTCTAAAGTGAAGACTTCACCTGAAGGTACATTCATAAAAGTAAAAGACCCATCTTCACACAACCACCCACCAACAGAATTAAAACTTTCTCCACTCAAGTTGATTTCAAAAAAGGCTAGGCCTACTTCTGTGCCTCGGGAGATAATATTGATGTCGCCACAGAGATCGATAGGATCAAATTTAGAATCTACATTCCAAGTGCTAAAGTGTGTAACTGTGCCCACGTAGTTGTTGCCGACTAGATCTGCTGCACCTTCCTCTATCCAGTATCCTGCGCTTTCATCATAAGACCACAGAGGAATGGTTGCTGGTGCTAGGTCTCTTAATTCACTCGGGACTGGGAAACTCAATTCTGCAGTAGCACCACCAGAAAGATTTAGAGCCATACCTTGCGGAGATTCTAATTCTACCTGCAGCATACCGAAAGTCGATAAGCCCATAAGATTCCCGTCTGTGTCGATAGCACTGAGGTCACCCATCATAGTCTCATTGAGATTTGGGTCTGTAGGATCGATCCAAGAAAGGTAAACCTCATATATGCCATTATAGACATTGCCATTTTCATCAAGAATACCTTCTTGAGGTAGTGTAAGTGTTGCTCCACTTGTAGTTGTCACAGTGCCACCTTCTTCAGTATTGATGGCCCCTTGTAGAGTTTTATCTCTTAATTGGATGCTAGTGTAATTATTTCTATTTTCAAGTAGAGCCATTCTTCTATATCCATCAAATTTGCCAGGATAGGTTACTGCAAGAAAAGCTTGATCACCTTCGTTGACAATTTTATTAAGAGCAAAGCTTCCGGATGCATCTGTTGCCGTGACGTTACTATTAGCACAACTGACACAAGTTATGGTTGCATCATAGATGGGTTGTCCATCATTGTCTATAACTCTTCCTGATATAGAAGTAGTTATTGCACTTCCTATAGGTGGGTAATTAATGTTAGCTGGTCGTACAGTTGGCTCTGCTGCTGTGCCTGGCTCATTGGTGACGACCTCATCTCCACAAGAGAATAGGCCTACAATTAGCAATAAAGTAGCTAGGTAAAAAGTTGTTCTAGGCATTGTTTTGAAGTTTGTTATTGTGTATATACAACGGTTTTATTCTACAAGTTATTACAACATAAAAGAAACACCAGCCCTAAGTCCATAATGATTTAGTATAGATTTGGCGGCACGCAAGTCGCTGTCAGGATTGATAAATTTATTAGATAAATGGCGACCTCCAAAAGCACTTGCGTACACTCTAAAGTCGTCTCCAAAAGTATATCCTAATTGCAGGTCAACCACACCTGATAAACTAAGTGTTGGCAGACTAAGTGGGCTGATTTCATTTTCAGTTAACGAGGGACTTTGCTCTTGTTCTAGAACAAAATTGAACCCCAGTCCAGAAGCTATGCCTATATCTACTTTAGCTATTTGTTTTTGATAACCAATCGTAAGAGGCACTTGGAGCATTTTTATATTTACATCATTGACTTGTTTCGAAATTGTGGTTTCGATTATAGTTGTAACCGTTGATGTTACAGAGGTCATGCCGAAATCATTTAAGGCTGGCTCCCCTAAGGTTGTGAATGTTCTTTCTGAAACTTCGAGTGTGTCTATTCTAGCTATAGTCTGTCCTTGATTGATATAGTTTAGTCCAGTACCTAGCTTAACACCAGAAGGAAATACTTTTTCTAATTGAATGCCAAAAGTAGGCTTGTTGAGTCTCTGCGAAATAATAGTTTCGGAATCTGAAGAAATTACTAGCCCAGATGCAGACATACCTTCAATTGTTACGTCACCTATAGCAGACGTCATCCCTGAGTGTAATCCTAACCTCCAGATTGCCTTTTCTTTTTCAGGCACGATCCTTCTGCTTCTAGCCACTTTGGCAAAAACAAAATCTGGATTGACAGTTCTAGTGAAATCTAAAGGAGAAACTTCAGAATTGAAGACAGCTAACCCTTCTAGCTGAGCAGGCATAGCTAGTGCTGCGCTGCTTATCTTTTGAGAAGATTCAGATCGAGGTGGTGCTGCGACAACCTCATTATTTTGATAGTTGCTCTGAGGAGAGCCTGGCTTGTTTGCAGTCGGCGGCGGAGTCAGTGACCTACCGGTACTAGTAGCCTTTACAAAATTAGGGTTGGTCGTCGAGCTAGGTTGCGTTGCCAACTTTTTGCTAGGCGTAATCACTTCTTTGCTCGTAGCTTTTTTTGGTGTAGACTTCTTCTTATGGTTTGTCGTTTTTGACTCATCAGAAACTGGATGGCTCACTGATTTGGTTTTGTAGGAATCAGGAGTGGTTTCTGAAGTGTTTGTATTCTCTTCCACCTTTGTCTGTGATTCATTTTTTAGTTTAACCGGAATTACTTCAGATGCCGTAGATGCTTCAGAGAAGAGAGACAGATTCTTGTAGGCATAGAATCCGCAACCTGATACGAGTAGAAGTAGCAGCAGAGGAAGGTACTTCCTTACGTGAGAAGTTTCCTGAGTTCTGAGAACAGGTGGTGGCGTTCCGCTTTCAGCTTTATCTAACGCTTTATTTAGATCTGACCAGATGGCATCCATATCCATCGGGCTTTCGTAGTCGAGTAATGTTCCTTTAATGTATATTTCTT
>CALBWK010000180.1 GCA_937969415.1 uncultured Saprospiraceae bacterium
GAATCTATACCGTATCCAGCAAGGATTCCATTATTCATCATCGCACTGAAACCTTTAACGATAGAAGGGAAGAATTCCTTAGGGATTTTACCCCCTACAATTTTGTTTTCAAACTGAAGCTTAGTCTTACCAGCCTTAAACTCATCTGATTCTAGGAACTCCTCATCAGCAGGGCCTAATTCAAATGACATCTGAGCAAAAAGTCCAGATCCACCTGATTGTTTCTTCAGTCTTTCGTTATGATCAACTGTAGCAGTCAATGCTTCTTTGTATGTTACTTGTGGAGCTCCTTGGTTACATTCAACCTTGAACTCTCTCTTCAATCTGTCTATGATAATCTCAAGGTGCAACTCTCCCATTCCACTTATGATGGTCTGGTTCGTATCCTCGTCGTATTTTACTCTAAACGTCGGATCCTCCTCTGACAACTTAGCCAAAGCCATACCCAACTTATCAATATCCTTTTGTGTCTTAGGCTCGATAGCTACACCGATAACTGGATCAGGGAAGACCATACTCTCTAATACAAGAGGATGTCCTTCAGCACAGAGTGTATCTCCTGTTCTGATATCCTTAAATCCTACTCCGGCAGCAATATCTCCTGATTGCACACTAGGGATAGCGTTCTGCTTATTAGAGTGCATCTGATATAGTCTAGAGATCCTCTCTTTACTATCAGATCTAGAATTATATATGTATGATCCTGCATCTAGTGTACCTGAGTACACTCTAAAGAAGGCCAATCTTCCTACGTAAGGATCTGTCGCAATTTTGAATGCCAAAGCTGTAAAAGGCTCATCATTAGATGGCTTTCTTACTACTTCTGCATCTGTCTTAGGGTTCGTACCCGTAACACCTCCAATATCTAGTGGAGAAGGCAAGAAAGCACATACTGCATCTAATACAGCCTGAACACCCTTGTTTTTGAAGGCAGAACCACACATCATCGGAACAAACTTGTTATCCAATACGGCGCCTCTAACAGCATCGATCATCTCTTGCTCTGTAATAGAGTTAGGATCATCAAAGAACTTCTCCATCAATGTATCATCATACTCTGCAACAGCTTCTAGCAACTTCTCTCTCCATTCTGCTACTGTATCGACGAGGTCTTCTGGCACAGGAATTTCTTCATAAGTCATCCCCATATCGTTTTCATTCCAAACGATGGCCTTTCCTGTAATCAGGTCTACCACGCCTTTGAATGTTTCTTCTGCGCCGATAGGAACTTGAAGAGGAATAGACTCAGAACCTAATTTTTCTTTTACATCTTTTACTACTGAAAAGAAGTCTGCACCTGATCTATCCATCTTATTGACGAAACCGATTCTAGGTACATTATAGTTGTCTGCTAGTCTCCAGTTAGTTTCTGATTGAGGCTCTACACCAGATACGGCACAAAAAAGGAATACCAAACCATCAAGAACTCTCAACGATCTATTTACCTCTACGGTAAAATCAACGTGTCCAGGAGTATCGATGATATTCATCGGAAAATCCTGTCCTTTCCACTTCCAGTTGGTAGCTGTCGCAGCAGAGGTAATTGTGATACCTCTCTCTTGCTCTTGCTCCATCCAGTCCATAGTCGCGGCACCATCGTGCACCTCTCCTATCTTGTGAGATAGTCCAGTATAATAAAGAACTCTCTCTGTAGTGGTGGTCTTACCTGCATCAATGTGTGCAGCAATACCGATATTTCTAAGATATTTTAGATCTCTTGCCATGGTTTAAGTCTCTTATCCTTGTTTGTAGATATTATGTTCTAAAATGTGCGAAGGCTCTGTTGGCCTCAGCCATCTTATGCGTATCTTCTTTTTTCTTGACAGCAGCACCTTCTCCTTTGGCTGCAGCCATAATTTCGTTAGCGAGCTTTTCTGACATACCCTTTCCATTTCTCAGTCTAGAGTACTTGATAAGCCATTTCATACCTACAGAGATCTTTCTTGCAGGTCTTACTTCTATTGGAATCTGGAAGGTTGCACCTCCAATTCTCTTTGATCTCACTTCTACACCTGGAGTGATGTTTTGAAGTGCTTTTTTCCATTGATCATGTGGATCCTCACCCAATTTCTCTTGGATCATATCCATAGCATCATAAAACAATCTGTATGCAGTTGTTTTCTTACCTGCCCACATTAGGTTATTCACAAACTGTGTTACCATTGGGTCATTGAACCTAGGGTCTGGTTGGAGTACCCTCTTTTTCGGTTTTCTTTTACGCATGCTCTAGTTATTTTTTCGGTCTCTTAGAACCGTACTTTGATCTTGATTGTAATCTTCCCTCAACTCCTGCAGTATCTAAGGCTCCCCTTACAATGGTGTATCTTACACCCGGAAGATCCTTTACTCTACCACCTCTTAGAAGTACGATAGAGTGCTCTTGGAGATTGTGTCCTTCACCTGGGATATATGCAATTACCTCTATACCATTGGTCAATCTCACCTTAGCGACCTTTCTCAATGCTGAGTTTGGCTTCTTTGGTGTTGTGGTATATACTCTAGTGCATACCCCTCTTTTCTGTGGAGAACCTTCAAGTGCTCTTGACTTACTCGTCACGACTTGTTTTTTTCTCCCTTTCCTAACCAACTGGTTGATAGTAGGCATATATTACGTTGTTTACAGCTTTTGAAAAATGAGGTGCAAAGGTATATTTTATTCCTTGTATTGCAAAGGTGAAAATCACACATATAGTAAAGAACTCAAATGGACAATAAAATCAGAATAAGATTTGCCGAAAGCGCTGATTTAGAGGCAATTAGAGCGCTGGTAGTGGAGTTGGCCATATTTGAAAAAGAACCAGATGCAGTCTTGGCGACCCAAAATGATTACCAAGAGGCATTTAATTCGGGTCTGATTGAGGTCTATGTTGCAGAAACTGAGGGTAAAATTGTCGGTATGTCTCTATTCTATGATACTTTCTCCACTTGGAAGGGTAAGATGCTCTATTTAGAGGATTTTGTGGTCAAGGAAACCTATCGCAGCAAGGGTGTGGGCAAGCTATTATTCGATAAGACGCTGAGTTATGCAAAAGAGTCGGGATGCAAATTGATGAAGTGGCAGGTACTAGACTGGAACGAGGGAGCAGTGAAGTTTTATGAGCGGGAAGGCGCTACCATAGAGAAGGAATGGTGGAATGGGAAGATCGTTTTTTAGTGCTCAATGAAGGAGAGGCAAGAATATTATTGTTTACAGCTACTCGATAGTCTCAACTCGTCTGAACCAGTAGTAATGCTTGCGGCTAGCTGGTACTGCTCAACTAGGTAGTTGAATATTATCTACCTTGTAGCAAGAGTTCTTCTGGCAAGGTTTAAACAATTTGAAATGAAGCAATTATTATCTCTTCTTGGTTTTTTGACCCTAATAAGTTCTTTTGCGTTAGCTCAACAACAATGGGAAGTCTTTACTCCTATTAGTGAATGTTACGAAATTGAGTTCCACGACAACAAAGCTTTTGCTGCTACTGACGGAGGCCTTTTAATTATTGATCTTCAAACTTGTACAGAAACCCTTTTTACCTCAAATAATAGCGGCATCAAAGGTTATGGGGTAAGGGATATTGAGATACTACCAAACGGCCATTGGTGGCTTCGTACCAAGGAGGCTGGACTCATATATTATGATGGCAATAACTACTCTCACATAAATGACGATTTTATTGATTGGATTAATATTTTTGACCTAACTACACATAATGATAAGCTTTGGTTTGCGGCTAGGTCCTTCCTATCAACTGAGGACACGACAATTGTAGAACATCAAAATCTTCCTTACCCCAGTTTTGGCTTTGCATTCGATTCGCAGAATAATTTATGGAGTGCAAGCGGGTATCTTTCCAAAATCGTGGACAATAATGTGGTAGAAGAACTTGATTATCCCAATCTTTCTGGATTCCCTTTTGGTAAATACTTTATGCACAACGATAGACATTGGATTTCCAGCATTGAAGAAGTACCTGTACATCCTGCGAGTTTTAGACTTGAATATCACCTCCATTATTTTGACAACGGCGTATGGATTGATCGTTTGATACCCAATCACCCAGAAAAGATATTCTTAGATAACGAGTCTTATTTTTCTTTTACTGTAGATTCCTTTTACGTTGAGGTTAATGACTTAAACTTCTCCTTTCAATCCATTTCTAAAAAGTTTCCTAACCTCCCGTCTAACATAGGAACACCAGAAATAATTGCTCAAGAAGATGAAGAAACTTTTTGGATCCAAGGCACTAATACAGATCTAACTTTACCCCAACTATATAGAGTTAGTAAAGATTCAATTAAAGGTTTTGGTATCAATTCATTTTTAAGCTCACGACCAGAAGTCATAACAATAGATTGCAATGGAAATCTTATTACGTATGATTCTAGTAGAGATGGCATCCACATCAAAGAAGATTTATGGCACAACATTGATGTTAGCTACCTTAATTCAAATTGCGGAATAACAGGACTTTCATCTGATCAATCTAATTGTGACAACTGGGCAATCAGTAACGAATCTGGTTGTTATTCTTTTTGGAATATCAAAGACGACAACCTTAGAGAATATGACTTACTAATAGATGACAATTGCAAAGCAGTAACATTTGATTCAGAAGGTAATTTATTCTTTCAATATTCTGATAAGATTATCAAAGGAGATACATTGGGGAATTCTTTTCTGATAGAAGTGCCTAGAATAGATAGGTTTACAAAAATACTTTACTCGAGTCAAGATATATTGTGGATCACAGGCTATGATTCAGAGAATAATACCTTAATTCTAAAGTACCAAAATGACATATGGACAACTTTCGATCATTCTATATCGCGGGGTATACCGATTTTATATGAAGATAACTCAGGGCGGATGTTCTTCGTTGACAATTCAGATCAGATTTACAGATTCGATGGTTCAGAATGGATCTTATTCATCAGTGACAACACCTTAGACAATTCGGGTGAAATTAATGACATCGTCGTTGACGGCAACAATTTATTTATCGCTACTCAAAAAGGATTGGGCCAATGGGATGGAATAGAGTTTAAGCTATATGATTATACAAATTCTGACATTTTGGATAAAAGTTGTCATCAGTTAAAGCTGGCCAATGATTCTTTACTATGGATACGGCATCGGCAAGGGCTTACAAAAATGAGCATAACGAAAAACTCTACTAATGTACATAACCTAACCCTAGAAGAGCCCGAGGTTAATTTCTTACTTTATCCAAATCCAACCAAAAACATATTAACTGCCAATTTTAATAGTGAAAAAACAAGAAGAATCGACATAATTAGTATTGCAGGACAGGTTCTCTTTTCAAAAGAATCTTCAGATTCTCTAATTGATTTTAATCTAAAAGAATTGGAGGTAGTAGAACAAGGCTGCTATTGGATGAGAGTTCAGGAGCGGGATGGGGTGACGTTGCAAAAATTTATTGTTCTCTAAAAATATACTCCTTAGCATCAAAGCCTCTTTATCAGATTTCGATTTACTGCCTGTCAGGCAAACATAAGATTGATTTTGTGAATGCTATGCCCTTCAGCATTATGTAATAAAATCAAGATAATTATCTCTATTAATTACCATCGTGGTATGCTGGGGGTAAGCTTCTAAGAAAGATTTGGGAAATCGTTTTTTAGCCTTTTGCCATTTGAACTCAAAAGCGTGCAGCGTGCCATCCACTTCTTCTATATAGTCTATCTCGGCTTGGTCATGGGTCCTCCAGAAATAGCGTAGGACGTGGCGCTGGGCATAACTATTACGCTTCCATCTTTCTATGAGCAGGTGATTTTCCCAGAGCGCACCCTTGTCTTGTCGGAACTCGAGATAATGGAAATTATTAATCAGTATGTTCCGAATACCGTTATCGTAGAAATAGTACTTCTTCCCTTTCTTTAGTTCATTTCTGAGATTTCTGCTCAATGCAGGTAGCTGATAGATGACAAACATCTTCTCCAATATATCTAGATACTTCTCTACTGTTGCTGGGTCTATATTACCGATTGTCCTTGCTAGCTCGTGATATCGTACTTCACTACCGAGCTGCATTGCCAGCGCAATAAGTAGCTTCTGCACAAAGCTGGACTTCTTAATTCCATCAAAAGTGAGGATGTCTTTATAGAGGTAACTATTGCTAAGCTCTAACAAGACTTCTCTCTCACGACCAGGATTATTAATAACCTCTGGATAACTCCCATAGATGAGTCGGGTTTCTAGATTTCTTTTTTCCTCAATCAAGGAAGTATGCTCAGTTAATTCAGTTTGGCTCAATGGAAAAAGATGATACTCTACTTTCCTCCCAGTCAATGGCTCATCTAGAGCATTGTGAAGATCTAGTGAAGATGAGCCAGATAGGATGATTTGAATATCAGGATAGGTATCATAGAGCAGCTTTATTTTATGACCTATACCCTCGATTTGTTGAGCCTCATCGACTATGATAAGCTGCGTACGCTTGCCTATTACATTTCTTAATTGTGTACTTGTACCTGCCTGTTCTATAGCTTCCCTTATATCGCCTTCATCGGCATTGAGCCATTGCCCATTGTCAGAGTTGCTGATAAGGGCTTTCAACATTGTGGTCTTGCCTACTTGGCGAGGGCCTAGTAAGACGATCACCTTCCCCTTATCGAGTTGATCCAGTATGGATTGATATAAATGTCTGGTAATGTTCACACCCCCAAAGTATAGTAAATCCATAGTAAATCCTAAAATTACGCGTAATATTAAGATTACAATCCTAAAATTAGGCGTAATATTCAGATTCTAATCCAAATATTAGGCGTAATTACAAGATTACTATGCTAATCACCGTGCTTTATTGTTCCTTCGCTAGATACACATCAAAGTCTACCATCAAATTGCCTTTGGTATCCCCCAACCTAATTGGCAAAATTCTCAACTCTGCCCGCTCAGCAGAAGCCCACGGGTCATCTGTTATAAGAGGATCACCAGTAAAGTAGATTTGCGAGATGAGTTCCTTTCTGTTCTTAGCAGTAATCCGAAAGTGAATGTGTGCTGGCCTGAATTGCCCCGCATTGAGATACTTCCCAGGTAAGATGGTTTTAAAACTATACCTACCCTCCTGATCCGTATACCACCGCGCTCTCAAGTTGAACGCCTTAGAATTGTTATCGTACTCTCCTTCGGTATTACAATGCCATATCTCTACAAGGGCATTGGGCAGAGGTGTTGTGCAGTCGGGATTATAGACACAACCTTGTAATTGTATAACCGTTCCGGTCAGCCCATCATAAGTCAAGTCCTTTCTGAGCGGTGCTTTGGGTCGATAGAAAGGTCCCAGAATGTCATTGGTGGTATTGCAGTCGCCGACATACTCACCCCCAACTTCCTTGACTTTTCCAAAGGTAGATGTAGATAGTGCAGCCAGTGCTAGCGTAGAGGTCGTCAAGAACTTTTTCCTATTCATATAATGAGAGTTATTTGAAATTGTCTGATAGGAAACTACAGCTTACGCCAGTGAAACGTCAAACTGTAAGAAGATATTATTGAAGGAAAGGTATAAGGTGCTTATCCTCTAATCTTCTTCAAAATAGTTTCCCCATACTTCTCTAGCTTACCTTTACCGATACCTTCTATAGCCAGCAATTCTTTTTCGTTCTGAGGCAGTTCAGCACAAATGAGTTTCATTGTCCTGTCATTGAGAATAATGTAAGGCGGCATTTTCATTTCCTTAGCTAATTGCAGTCTCCAAGACCGAAACTTCTCAAAGAGTGCTGCGTCATAGACGAGGTTATCGAGGTCTGCTTTAGGCTTGGTCGATTTCTTCTCAATTTTTTCATACTTCTTGTGGGCAGCTAAATCTATCGTCAATTCATCTTGTAAGACACTTGCAGACAAGGGGGTTGTTTTGATTTTAGATTTGTCTTGGAAGTCAACTCTCAACACGCCTTGGTTAATCATTTGGTTGAGATAAGACGTCCACTCAGGATACGAAAGCGCTCTACCTGCTCCAAAGGTTTTGATACTAGGTAGGCCAAGATCCTTTGCTTCTTGTTTATAAGAACCCTTTAGAAGGTCCATTAATAGACTACTATTGAGTGACTCTTGAGTTCTAATCACACCTGAGATGGCCATCTTGGCGTAAGTAGAGCCTTCGATGTACTTGGGTGGGCGCAGACAATTATCGCAGTGACCACAACCCTCTGTTCGATATTCTCCAAAGTAGTTAAGTATAAAATTGGTTCTGCAACTCGCCGCATTGGCAAACTGCCACATCCGTTCTAGCTTGGCCGTTTGAATATATTTAAAGTGCTGATTGGCATCGCTCTCATTGACGAAGCGCATCAGCTGACTCATATCGCCCCAGCTATAAAAAAGTAGAGCTGTCGCTGGCCCTCCATCTCTACCGGCCCTCCCTATCTCTTGATAGTAACCTTCAAGATTCTTGGGCATATTATAGTGGATCACCCAGCGGATATTGGGTTTGTCGATACCCATTCCAAAAGCAATCGTAGCACAGATGATGTCTATCTCATCCGCTTGAAATTTTTGCTGCACTGCATTCCGCTCATCTGAAGATCTACCTGCGTGATAATAGTCTACCTGCAACCCTTGATCGGAAAGTTTCTCTGCCAATGTCTCTGTCCCTTTTCGACTGAGACAATAGATAATACCTGCTTCATCTTGATGATCGTCGATAAAGTCTAGAATCTCTCCTACCCTGTTCTTACCCGGTTTAGCGTGGAGAGTAATGTTTTTTCTTTCGAAACTACTGACAAATTTTTCTGGTTGCGCTAAACCTAACTGTACAATAATATCATCCTGTGTTGTGCTGTCTGCTGTAGCGGTAAGGGCTACAATAGGCGTATCAGGAAACTGCTGCTTGATCACCTTGAGCTTGACATAGTCAGGCCTAAAGTCATTACCCCAAGTACTGACACAATGCGCCTCGTCTATAGCGAAGAGTTGCACATCTAGACTCGTCAAAAATCTAATAAATCCATCTGAGCCCAACTTCTCGGGTGATACATAGAGTAACTTAATTTTACCCGCATTGATGTCTGCGTGGATGGCTTGGCGCTGCTCCATACTCAGGTTACTATTAATAGCTTCTGCAGCGACTCCGTTCTGCTTAAGGGCGGCCACTTGATCCATCATTAAGGCAATGAGTGGCGAGATAACCACCGTAAGTCCATCTAGTACGAGCGCAGGCACCTGATAACAAAGCGACTTCCCTCCACCTGTAGGCATAATGACCAGGGTGTCTTTACCTGATAATACTGTGTCGATAATCTGGCCTTGATTGAGCCTAAAGGCGGAGTAACCAAAAACTTCTTGGAGTATGGATTCTTTTGTTAGTGGCATAAACCTGAAATGGTACGGCAAATTATTGTTTCTAAAAGAAAGTCTATCAAAGGCTTATCTCTTAACGAATTTCAGAGTATATAACTCTGAGTCTCCCAATATAGACAACAAGTAAACACCCGTTTCATATGAGCTGACATCTATCGTTTCAGTTTGAGCGCTGGCATTTATATCAATAATTAGATGGCCTAAAAGATCAAAGACCATCAGCCTTCTATCTTTAGCTGAGCTGAAATCCACATGTAATGTCTCATAGGCTGGAGATGGGAAAACAGTTACATCTTGTAAGTTTAGCTCAACTGAAGATGTCAAGGACCCATTCAAATCGTATTGTGAAAAGAACCGCCAAATTTCTTCGGAGGCATTAATATCATAATTAGTAACGCCAATGTTGACTGGAGCGCCTGGCCAAGTATGTCCACCATCGAACACCTTTATTAATTCTATACTAGCATTTTCATCGCAAGAAGAAAAGACAGAGCGCTCTACTGTCGATCCGTCGGTAGGATCAATATCTTCAAGAGCTGTAGAGCCGAACTCAGAACAGAGATATCGATCAACCCAAAACTGAACAACCTCATCGATTCCGGAAATAAAAAAAGCATCCCCTTCAAATGGAACAACTAGATCAGCTGTACCATGAATTTCCATTATCGGGGTTACATTTTCTGGGTTACATTGCGCTAACTGGTTATGAGTCATGGAACCAGTTACTGAAGCTATGGCAGCGAATCTATCGCTTAATGAGCAAGCCAAAGCATAAGACATAAAACCTCCATTAGACATTCCTGTACTGTAGATTCTGCTTTCATTGATATTATACTCTAATAATAATGTATCTATTAGGGCTGAAGCAAATCCTATATCATCGACATCAGATGATCCTGGCATTACATTCCAGAAGGCCTGCCCAGTTTGTAGGTTAATCGTTCCTTGAGGATGCACAATTAAGAAATTTTCTCTTTCCGCAATTGCTCTAAAATCACCATAGAACATTTGTTGAGTAGCGTTAGAACCTAGACCGTGGAAATTAAATACCAAAGGGACTGCCTCAGATCCAGTATAGCTGGCAGGTACATAGAGTAAGTATTCTCGTGTAAGCCCATCGTGTACTATAGTGCCGCTGATGGTTTGCTGAGCAAAACCAGCACCAGTGAACACTAAGAACAGGAACCAAATATTGAAGCAACGGAGATTCATATTAAAAATTTGTTTGAAGATAGTTAGCTTACAGTAATGCCCTGTCATTTTTCTCTCCTTGAATTTAATAAGTCCTATCTACCCAATCTAGAATCGAATCTAAATGCTTCAAGGCTGATCACTTTTACTTTGGAAAAAAGCTTATGTGCAGGATTAATAAGAAAATTGTATTCATCTTGAACGACGGCAGACTCTACTTTAAGTGTCAAATACTTAGACTCCATCACGAAACCATCCCCAATCTTCTGCGTCGCATCTATATGGGGAACTGAACGCCAATCTTCTGGATACGCATCTTGATCGAGTTCATAAATCGAGTTATCAGGAATATCTATAGTGACAATGTGATAATCTAAAGGAGTCCTGATTAAGGGAAGATTGACTGCCAACTCTGCCACGCAAAGTGCTCTTGAAGCGGAAGTATAGTTAACTGCTGTGCCTTTACTGTTCCATCTGCCACCGTAGAGCTCAGCGCCTTTGCCTGACAAGTCAGAGGCATATACTTGCTTAGAAAGTCTATAAACTATCACGATAAACTAGGCTAGAACACCGTAGGCTATCCGCCCGAGCTGATCCTTGATAAGGGTAATGCCAAAATTATTATCAAGAAGTGACTTAGGGACCAAGCCACCTAAGGCTATCACCTTGCTACTCAACCACTCATCAAAATACTCTGCTGAGCCGAACACCTTTATACCTTCTTCATAGACTAAAGCTATCTGAAGAATCTTCTCAGACTGAATAGGATCGAACACCTTTTTATCATTACGATAGCGAATCATGCTCCTCGAGGATAAATGAAGATATGTAGCCCACTCCTCTATACTAAATGGGCAGCGCTGCAACAGCTTATTAAAATAACTATATGTGATGCCACTCCGTGATGCTTGAAGCAATGAAAGTAGATCCACATCATCCATCATCTCATAGCTTAATCCCGATGAAAGTGAAGACAGAGACTTAGCTTTAGGTCTATATGCTACAGCGCCTTCCTGAAGCTTATCTGCAGTTATAGCAGGCTTATATTTCTTTGGATTTGACTTGGCCATACCGCAAGGTAAAACAAATTATGACATTTGTCAAATATATTAGGACATTTGTCAAAAGGTGTCTTGTAGCTCAACCAGCTTTAACTCAAGTATAGGCATAAAAAAACGGCTTGACATCAAGTGTCAAGCCGCCAATAACTTAAATCAACTATTTAAATTGCAACAATACCTTGCACGTTATTTTGTGGCAAATTGCCAGAAACATTTTCTATAAATCTTAGGTTTTCACCATCAACCGCATATACACCGATTGTACCTCTATATCCATGAAGTTGGTACAGATAGTTACCGTCATCTGAGATCCACATATCTATCCATCCTTCTGTAGTACCAAAGGCTGCAGCAGGATCTGTAGTATTGCCCGTAGCGCCGACTCCTTGTGCCGCAGTCTGATCTAACAACTGGATAACCCCATTGTCAAAGCTATAAGCCGCTAATCCAGCTTCGATTGCGTTGGATACAAAAAATACACTTTCATCTTCATTGAAATCGATCCAGCAAGCAGTTCGTCCAGTATTATTTGCACCAGAAGCTACATCTAAGTTGATTGCCTCAAGGCTACCAGAATCTGTTATTCTCCAAGTCGAAACCGATCCATCTTGAAGACCAGGAAATACTGGTGGTGTACCATCTGGTCTAAACTCTCTCGCTTCTGTAACGACTACATAGTTGTCGCCAACGATCTGGAATCCGATAGCAGAAGGAAGGTTTCTTCCATCAGCATTATCTCTTAAGGTAGAAGTCGCCCCATCCAATATTTGATTACTCAATGTACCATCGGCGTTGACACCATATACTACTATTTCGTTTTGGTCATCAGAGGCAAGTGCTGAAGATCCAGAATTAATAGAAGCAACTACTAAGAAGTTTCCATCTGGAGAAAATTGTACAGCCGAAGGTCTATTGGCTAATTCTCTAAGCGAACCTGCAATTGGTGACAAGTTACCATCATCCATCAACCAGTAGCCCATAATACTCCCTTGCTGAGCTGGCTCTCCTGCATCTGCAAATTCTGCACGTGAAATATTTGTAACATAGACCAATCCATTGACACCATCTACACTTCTTTCAATGTGTGCGATACTATTAGGCCCTACTCCATTGGTCGTCTGGACATTAGATTGTTCTAATGAAAAGTCATCTTGGATCGTAAAAGAAGTTATCGTATTACTTCCTGCATTAACTGCTAGCAAGAAATTATTATCGGCTGTCTTAGTAAGCGCATATGCACTAATTAATGGATCTAAGCCTTCACCGCCATCAAAGTCCCCACCGTTGCCACCTGTGTCGAATTCGTCAATAAGATCTAGTGTACCATCTTGATTTCTTCCATAGGCCACTATGGAATTACTACCTTGTACTGCTGTACCTTCTACTTGGCCTGCGCCGTTACTCATTGCATATACTGCTCCAGCAAAATCAGAATCTGATCCTGATCCTGTAGTGGTGTCATCGTCGTCACCGCAACTAGCTATTATTAGTGAACTAAATAGGATAACTGATAGAAAATTAAATAAAGATTTCATAACTTTAGTTTTGTAATTGAGAAAGCTGCAATTTTCTCAATTGATTTAAGAATATTTTGTTTATGATCCACTTGAAGTTCAAGTGGATTTTTTATTTATAGCAAAGGCACTTCTTTAAGTCCTTCATTTTTCGAACTGAATTGTAAAAGAAAAGACTTCAAAAATTCAATAGACGAACTAGAATTAACTCCTGTCTAAATATGTTTTGGTTTATCATCTTTCAAAACACACTTCCTAGTATTACGAAAGGGAAACTTAGGTTGCCAAGCAAAAAAAGAAATATTGTAACTCATTGATTCTCACTGGACTACAGCGCTGTTAAAAATTCCTAAATGCTCCTTTGATCTTCTAGTCTGGAAAAGACAAAAAAATCATCAATTCTGATGAACAATTTTATACTTGTATTCTAAGGAGAATATATTGAATCCTGAGCCTAGCGATAAGATAGAATAACTGAACTACACAGTCCTATTGAGTAGTGAATGGGCCAATTCCTGAAGGGGAATTTTCTGCTCATCAGGCACTTGAATGGCGGAAAGGTGCGAAAGGGATAATTGTTGGTAGACCAACTTGAGTTCTTCTGCGTGCACTTTGACATGAGATATTTGAAGCAATTCTTTGACCTCAGCAACAAGAGCATCATCCATATCGAGATTCTGATCCAAGAAGATGCTTCTCAGCCGATTCGCCTGAGATTCATTAAGTAATTCTAAGGATTTGAGATAGAGGTAGGTTTTTTTCTTTTGCTCTATATCGCCACCTATCTTCTTACCTAATTGCTCTTCTGTACCAAAGGTATCAAGGAGATCATCTTGGATCTGGAAGGCAATACCTAGATTTTTGCCAAACTCATATAGGTGCTTTAAATCCTGCTCAGGAGCTCCTGCTAGTATGCCTCCCATCTTGAGTGCCGCTGCAATCAGCACAGAGGTCTTATACTCTATCATCTTAAGGTAATCAGAGATAGTTACACTATCTGTCGTTTCGAATTCCATATCCATTGACTGTCCCTCGCAAACCTCTCTAGATGTCTGCGTAAACACCTTGCACAATGGCAAATAATAGTCACTATACTTTTCTAACAATTGGTAAGCATAGATCATCATTACATCACCAGTCAAAATGGCTTTATTCTCGTCGTACTTGATATGCACAGTTGGTTGGCCACGACGAATCTCAGCGGCATCCATAATATCATCATGTAACAAAGTGAAGTTATGAAAGACCTCCAAGGCAAGACCACCTTCAAAAGCAACTGCCACCTCTTCTTTATATAGGTTGTACGCTGCCAATAACAGCACTGGCCTAATACGTTTTCCACCTATAGACATAATATACTCCATAGGTTCATAGAGCGCTGATGGGACTTGTGGGAAACTATATTCTGCTAACTGACTGGAGAATAATTCTTGAAGTTCGGTAATGGTCTTTATTCCTGACATAGGCACCAAAACTAATTATTGTTCCAAGAATTCCTGTTGCAAATAAGGTCCAAAATTATAAGTCCTCATGCTTATCAAATAAAGATATTGACTAGGCCAAACATTGTAAATCATCAGAAAATCCTAAATTCAATGTATGCAAAACAGATTCCTCTTCTTGGGCCTTATACTCCTACTCGCCAGTTGCGCAGAGCCGACGGCAAAGGTCTATCCAGACTTGATAATCCATAATGCTGACATCTACACAGGAAGCTCAGTTGATAAAGACTATTCATCTATATTAATTACGGGAGATAAAATAACTGCCTTAGGTGGTGATGCACTACTACAATCAGAAAGTGGACCAAACACCAAAACCATCGATGCCCAAGGACAATTCTTGATGCCAGGGTTTATCGAAGGACACGGACACTTTTCAGGTTTAGGCGAGACGCTACAAAATCTCAACTTCCTGACAGATACTTCTTGGCAAGCTGTCGTCAAAAAAGTAGAGGACAAAGTCTGTGAAGTAGAGCCAGGAGAATGGATCTATGGACGAGGTTGGCATCAGGAGAAGTGGAATATAGCACCTACTGATGTTGTTGGTGGCTATCCTACCCATCACACACTCAGTGAGGTAGCCCCTGACAATCCTGTTATCCTTGTGCACGCAAGTGGGCATAGCCTCTTCGCCAATGCTAAGGCTATGGAACTCGCCGGCATCAATTCCGAATCTATCGATACAGTCGGTGGAAAAATCATCAAGGACCAAAATAAAAATCCGATTGGCGTCTTTGAAGAGAATTCTATGGACCATATCAAGAAGGCTTTCAATAATTACAAGAAAGGATTAGATCCAGAAAAGCAAACCGCTCTATGGCATCAAGCCATTGACTTAGCCCAGAAGGAGTGCTTGGAGAATGGTATCACAAGCTTCCAAGATGCGGGCTCTAAGTTCTATGAACTAGAACGCTACGAACAACTAGCTAAAGATGGCCATATGGACATCAGATTATGGGCGATGGTCAGACACAACTCAAAAGACCTAAAAGGAAAGGTGGCCAAGTACAGAAAGGTAAACGTAGGAAATGGGCATTTCACGTGCAGAGCAATCAAGACAGAAGTGGATGGTGCCTTAGGTGCTCATGGTGCTTGGTTGCTAGAACCCTATTCTGATAAGCCGGGCTTTATAGGCCAGAATACGACAGAGATTGCAGAGGTAGAGGAAATTGCTGCTATCGCAGATGCCAATGACATGCAATTGTGCATCCACGCTATAGGAGATAGAGCTAACAAAGAAGTTTTGGACATCATTGAAAAATATAAAGATGAAAATCAAGACAAGCGCTGGCGTATAGAACATGCGCAGCACCTCAATCCAACTGATATTATGCGCTTCAAATCCACTGGTGCAATAGCTTCGATGCAAGGAGTGCATTGCACCTCAGATGCACCTTTCGTAGTCAAGCGACTAGGGATGCTTAGAGCCAAGGTAGGTGCCTATGCTTGGAAAGCGCTGCTCAATGAAGGCGTAACTATCGTGAACGGCACAGATACACCTGTAGAAGATATAGATCCAATTAAAAATTACTTTGCCTCCGTAACGAGAACAAGAGAAGATAATGGAATGGAATTCTTTGTGACCAATAGGATGACCCGAGAGGAGGCCTTGCGCTCTTATACTTTGGATGCAGCTTATGGGGCTTTTGAAGAAAAGGATAAAGGATCATTAGAGGTAGGAAAATATGCTGACTTAGTATTATTGGACAAAAACCTATTAAAATGTGACGACCTAGCGATCTTAGACACTAAGGTGCAGATGACTATAGTAGGCGGAAAAGTGAAGTATACCCGCTAGTTCTATATTCAGCAGTGTAATTAGAATTTTTACAAAACTAATCTTAGGTCTATTATGTCACTCTAGGCCACTTCCTTTAGTATCTGTAACATCGTATTGGTATCACCCATAGTATAATAGTGAAGGATAGGCACTCCTCTTTCTTTGAGTTCTTTAGACTGTGCAATACACCATTCTATACCGATTTGGCGAGCGGCTGCTTTATCCTTAGCACCGTGCATAGCAGATGCAAAATCTTCAGGAAAGTCAATATAAAACATCCTAGGTATGCTGACCAGCTGTGACTTTCTCGTTACTGGTTTGATACCCGGTATGATCGGAATGTTAATTCCGACAGCTCGACACTTGTCTACAAAATTGAAATACTTAGCATTGTCAAAAAACATCTGTGTGACAATATAGTCAGCACCTGCATCTACCTTATCCTTCAGATACTTAAGGTCTATATCAAAATTAGGTGCTTCAAAGTGCTTCTCGGGGTAGCCGGCAACACCAATACAAAACTCAGTAGGAGCAGCATTGGCAAGATTGGCATCTAGGTACTTACCGACATTCATATGCTGGATCTGATCAACAAGATTAACAGCATATTTATGTCCATTGGGCTCTGGAATAAATCGTGAGTCCATATTGCGGGCATCACCTCGCAACGCCAAGACATTATCTATACCCAAAAAGGCTAAATCTATCAAAGCATCCTCTGTTTCCGCCACTGAAAAGCCACCACAAATCAAGTGCGGCACAGTATCTACATGATACTTATGCATTAACGAAGCACAGATACCAACTGTACCAGGTCGCTTACGTATAGATAGCTTCTCGTAATAACCACTTTCTCTCTTGTTGAATATGATATCTTCTCTATGGTAGGTGACATCGATAAAGGCTGGTTTATATTCCATTATAGGATCTAGCATATCGAAAATATCCTGCATCCTACCGCCCTTCAATGGAGGCAATACTTCATAAGAGATGAGGGTTTTGCCTTTGGCATTATTGATATGATCACAAACTTTCATATAATATATAGCTGTATTAAGTAAAACAGCACCAATACCATAAACGGAAATAAATAGAATGGACGAAACCATTTTGAACTTATGTCCGCATCATTGGATCACCGTGGCGTTTCGTGGCTCGGTTGACGTTAGCAGATAACTGCTAAGCTCTTGATGCGCTGCAAATATAGTAGGGAATTGGGAATTTATAGGAAGAAAACTATAATTGTAAGGAAATGACTACAATTCGAAGACCTCGATCCTACTCTAGGTAAGAGAAGAAAGTGCCTGATTATATTGATCTTGTAGAATAAGTCTAAGCTTAACTTATGACGATTTCACCATAATGTCCTTGGATGGTGACTGCGATCTCTGAGGTAGGTGCTGGAGTGAATCTATAGTCCGTTCCAAGCAAAGTCGAAAGAGTAGCTTCCAGTTCTGGGTTCTGTGGAGACTTGAGCACGATACTTTTGAGAAGACAGCTGCCTTCTCTTAATCCATCGCAAGGATGTGTCTCACTACTCGACCAATCTATCACAAAAGGCACGAGTTCAACTAAAGGAGCTGATTGAGGTAGGATCATTTGCCAAGACAATTGCAATCCTGAAGAATTGACCCTAGACCCTTCGGCTCGTTGAGCAAGGTCTATGTCGTAGTGTCCTATTGTATTTTGGTCTGCTATGAGATCATCAGATTTCAGCGCCCAACGCGTTACCGAAGGCCTTTCGATCAGATCTATACCCATCCAGCGATTCGTGCTTACCTCTTTGTTATTAGGGTCCACAGCCAATAGCTCTAGATAACATTTGTCTCCTAGATCTAACAGTGCATTATGTGTGCCCTTAGTCAGATGACGACCACCATAGACCGGCCTGACGCCTAATCGTTTTTCGATATCAATTATAGCCGCTTCTAAGTTCGGCACACAATACACAATATGATCTATGGCTCTTTTTCCAATTTTCAACTTCAGACACTTTCGTTTTGTCCTAGACACAGGTCGCTTGCCCTGTAGCCACTAATAATGGCACCTTCCATATACCCAGGAAAAGTTGGTGACGTTTCAGTACCTGAGATTATCAATTGGCCATCCAGATACGCCATACCAAATACTGCGTGACCATTATTTTGATGTGGAAGGATATGTTCTTTATAGGGAGTATGTGTATAAGGCTCATTCTTCCAGACTGTCTCTTCGTAATGGAGGTAATCGCTAACTATATCTCCATAATACTTAGTCAGCTGCCTTAGTATAAGTTGCAGTCGCTCGTCCTTGGTGAGTCCGAAATAATTTCCATTTAGAAAGCCCATCAATGCATAAGTATCCTCAATGGAATTAGAGTGATCATATAGTTCAGGTACAGGCCCTACATTGCTAAACATAGTCCCGGAGGTATTCTTTTCTTTCCAAAAGGGAGCAGCATAACTCAGTGCAATTTTTATGGACTCCCCCATCCAGGTGTGTGTATTATCACATAATTCCATAAAGCTAGTGGGTAGATCTGGCTTGCACTTTATCGTATTAACGAAAAGATGTGGCGGTAACGTAGAAATTATCTTATCTGCCTGGACAGAACCTTTAGGCCCTGAAGCGATAAGCTTGTCACCGATTTGTTCTATTGCTTCTATTGGATGATCTAAAAGTATATTCTCTGCGGGCAGCTGACTAGCCAAAGCTTCAATGAGAGTATAACTGCCTTTTCTGATTCTTAAAGATGGCTCTGGATTAGGTGGTAACGTAGCTAGATAAGGTGGGCTGGTTGATATTGCCTCATATATAGCTTTGTCTCCTATCAGCTGTGGGAAGACCTTTATATCCATCTCAATCAGCAGGTCATTAAGCACAGTATGCTTAGCACCTAGCCAGGTCGCCCCCATCTCCATTGTCGGTCCTTGATCGTAACTTACCGTATGGATTCTACCACCGAGACGATCACGAGCTTCTACGATAAGTACCTTTCTGCGATTTTGGTGCAACCTAAGTGCCGACACCAGCCCTGAGAGGCCTCCGCCAATAATTAAAATGTCTGTCTCCATTCCAAGTAAAATTAGGGTATGATTTCTAACATTAATAAAAAAAACCCAAATCCTAAGATTCAGGTTTTAATGTTAGTTTCTTGTACCGGTGGGGGGACTCGAACCCCCACGCAATTGCTTGCATTGGATTTTGAATCCAACGTGTCTACCAATTCCACCACACCGGCGTTATGTGTCACAAATATTATGAAAATCTAAATACCATACTGCGACTAGCATCAATTTATCTGATTTAATAATTCCTTCATAGAATAATTTAGCTTTGAAGACATATAAAACCCAATCTTCATCTAACAGAACCAGCGTATGATGACCTACATAAAGATAATTCTTCTACTTGCAGTAAGCCTTTCCTGTGTAACAATACAGGCTCAACGTACCTTGGACTTAGAGGGTTGTGTTAAGGAAGCTGTCAGCAAAAGCATCTTAGTCAATCGGGGTGAATTGAATATCGAAAACTCGAAAATCACCCTAGATCAAGCCACACAAGCCAGATATCCTAATCTCAATGGTAGCAGCTCTGTCTACTGGAACTTTGGTAGAACCATAGACCCAACATCGAATGATTTTATCACAGAAAGGTTCTTTTCCAATAATTATGGAATTAACACCGGAATGGTGCTATTCAATGGATTCAGAATAAAGAACAATATCGAGAAAAGTGAATTGGACTTGCAGGCGGCTGAATCTGATAATCAACAAGTTATACAAGATATAGCGCTACAAGCTGCCTTGGCCTACCTCAATGTTATGTTCACTCAGGAGAGCATAAATATCTCTAAACAGCAACTAGAGCTTAACAAGAACCAATTAGCTCAAGTCAAGAAGTCGATAAGTGCGGGTGCTCTTGCGGCTGCAGAGGCGCTCAACGTAGAGGCTCAGATCGCACAAAGCGAATCAACTGTCATCGTCGCAGAAAACAATTATCAATTAGCCCTATTTCAACTTAAGCAACTTCTGAGAATACCTCCCTCAGAGGAGATAGAAGTCACGATACCAGAAAATGTCACTGTCGATACAGATCCATTTCTTATAAACTATGATGACATCGTAGCTCAAGCGGTTAAAAACCGACACGACTTAGTAGCGGCACAGCTCAGAACCGAAAGTGCTAGTCTAGATACAGATATTGCTAAATCGGGCTACTACCCTAGTCTTAGACTGATAGGTAACATAGGCACCAACTTTTCTAATCAAGCCAGAGAAATTGTGGGCTTTCAACAAGAACTCAGAGAAACAGAATTTATTATAAACCAGATGCCTGTCACAATAGGTCAAAATATAGATATTCCCATATTCGAGAATTCTAGTTTTGGAAGTCAATTAGATAACTTTCTTTCTTATGGCTTTGGTCTATCCCTGAATATACCCATCTACAACAATGGTATAAACAAAGCAAATGTGCAGAGAGCCGAGCTAGGGATCAAAAACCAAGAACTCACTCAAAGACAATTGCTAGAGAGTTTTCAATTAACCTTGCAACAAGCTCTTGCCGATGCTAGAGCTGCAAAGAGAAAACTGGATGCTTCAGAAAAAAGTCTAGAAGCTCAAAAGAAAGCCTTTGACAATCTATCCAAAAGATATGCCATCGGCAGTGCAAATTCGTTTGAATGGGAGAATCAAAAGTCTCAATTAGAACAAGCAGAACTCAACCAAATTATTGACAAATATGACTACCTGTTTAAAATAAAAGTCATAGAATTTTATCTCGGAAAACCACTAAAGCTCTAATATGTCCACTAAAGCTAAAAAGAAAAAATCACGCAAAGGATTTTGGTTCTTTATGATTCTTTTGTTGCTATTTGCAGCTGTTGTAGGCTTAGCCTTTTATAAAAAATCACAAGAACCCAAAGGAGTTCCTGTCGAATTTGACACAGTCAAAAAAAGAACAATAGACGAAAAGGTATCTGCCTCTGGAAGAATCTTTCCAGAAAAAGAAGTTAAGATAAGTTCTGACGTCTCAGGAGAAATTGTAGAATTGTATGTAATGGAGGGAGATAGTGTACGAGCTGGCCAGTTACTAGCCAAGATAGATCCAGAAGCATACGTATCTGCAGTACAAAGAGGCGAAGCCAACGTAAGTGGTGCCAAAGCGCAACTCGCTGTAACAAAGAGCACCAGAGAATCGAGTATCGCACAAAAAGAACAAATCCAATCACAACTCACCAATGCTCAAAAAATACTGGATCGTAATAAGCAATTGCTTACAGATGGAATAATTTCCCAAGCAGATTACGATCAAGCATCGACTAGTGTTGACAACCTACAAGCCAATCTGCGCTCTGCTGAGGCGAGCATCAGGTCAGCTGAAGAGAACATTAAAGGGTCTGAATTTAGTATAGAAAGTGCCCAAGCCACCCTCAAGGAATTAAAAACCAATCTGGGCAGGACTACCATAAAAGCTCCTGTGGGAGGGATCATCTCCAGCCTGAGTGTAGAGCAAGGAGAGAGAGTAGTAGGAACAATACAAATGACAGGTACAGAGATGATGCGAATCGCCAATCTCAACTCTATGGAAGTCCAAGTCGATGTATCAGAAAACGATATCGTAAGAGTCAAGTTGGGCGATAAAGTAGATGTAGAAGTCGATGCCTATCTTGATGAAAAAATAATGGGAACCGTATCAGAAATTGCCAATAGTGCCTCAAATATCACAGGAGCAGCGGCTGCACTCAATACTGACCAAGTCACTAATTTTGCTGTCAAGATTAGGTTAGATGCTAATTCTTATAAGAAGCTGATAACACCAAAGCAAAAGTATCCATTCAGGCCCGGGATGTCTGCCTCAGTGGACATCTATACTAATCAGGCAAAAGATGTCATCACCATTCCTATCCAAGCTGTAACCGCTAAGGAAATCGATGAAGATGAGGACAAGAAAGAAACTGAAAAATCAGATGAGGAATTCAAAGAAATAGTCTTTGTGCATTCTGCCGATACTGTAGATATGAGAGAAGTCAAGACTGGCATCCAAGACGACGAATTCATCCAAGTACTTAGTGGATTAGAACTAGATGAGGAAATTGTAAAAGGCCCATACTCCGCTGTTGCCACAAAGCTGAAACAGGGATCAGAAGTGACCAAAAAGAAGGAGCGGAAGAAAAAGAAAGACTAGCTTTGTCTCGATGGAAAAGAAGCGTTCTGGTCTCATAATATTTATTAAAAATCCTGTTGCAGGCAAGGTCAAAACAAGACTTGCAGCCACTATTGGCAATCAACGAGCTCTAGGTGTGTACCTTAACTTAATGCAACATACGAGAGACGTCGCTCTAGCTGCTTCTGTTAACAGACATCTATTTTACGATCAAGAATTAAACACTGAAGATGCTTGGTCTAATCAAGACTTCATAAAGGATGTGCAAGTAAGTGGTGACCTTGGCAAGCGTATGGAGGCTGCATTCCGAACAGTATTAAGCAGAAACTCCAAAGCTGTAATCATCGGCAGCGACTGCCCTGAAATAACTCCTGAAATCATTGCCTCTGCCTTTAACAGACTGGACCTTGCGGACATTGTTATAGGCCCTACTTATGATGGAGGTTACTATCTATTAGGTATGAAGACCTTGCACACTGAATTATTTACTGAGATGACGTGGAGCACTGAGACTGTCTATACCGACACGATCAATAGAATCAAAGCAAAAGGGCTGCTCTACAGTGTCTGCCCTACACTCTCCGATATGGACAACGAAGATGATCTCAACAAGTTTCCTCGATTCAATCTAAGCTAGAAGTCTAGCTTAGCACCAGCGCTCAACCATCTTCCTGGCATCTCTACAAGATTGGTTTCTCTGTAGATTTTATCAAATATATTATTTGCTCTAGCGAAGAAAGTGGTGCTTCCGAACTCTGCAGACAAGTAAGCATTGACGGTCATATAATCTTCCAGTGAAACTCTATCATTATATTTAAGGATAACATTAAGCGATACCGGCCCCACACTAAAATTAGGACTGATAACAAACTGGTGTCTCAAGTTCTCCAATTCGTTTCTTGAAAAAGCAAAATCAGTTTCCTCGAAGGTTGCATCAAGAAATGTATACCCAAATCTAACTGAGTTGATGAATTTTATATTCTCAAAATTATATCGTGTACTTAAGTCTAAACCAAGGTAAGTTGCAGTATTGAAGTTGTCAGGCATCCACCTGTCCATTTCATTGATTCGAAACCAATCAATCTGATCCGTCGCTTGTCTAGAGAATATACTTGCTTGTAAATTGAAATTTTTGGCTACTTTCTTAACTCCTAACTCCATCGTAAAGGCACTCTCTTTTTCCAGATTAGGATTACCGGCGCTACCACTATCTTGATAGTACAAGTCCGTAAAGGTAGGTACTCGAGTCGTCCAGCCCACATTGGCAAATAGCTTGTAGTTATTATTCAATGCATAGCCTACATCCAACCCTGGTAAAAAACTTAGGTCTTCACCCTGAACTTGTAAGACCAAGACACCTGGCGTAACATCTAGTTTTTCGTCAGCAAACAGAAATCTATTCTCGATATGTATCCCAACTTGGTTTCTAGTATGCAATCCATTTCCTTCACCATCCTTGAGATTAGAGCTATCGAGATGAAGATAATTGTACTCTACCCCGACACCCAACTGTCCAAGTGAATGAGACTTAGAGAGATGTACTTCTCCAGTTACAACTTGCGTTGTATGAAAATTTTGAAAGATGTCTGGATTAGCTCTATCAAACTGCCAGTTGTCTTTATTTCTCCTATAACTTACCCTTGGCTTAATCCGCCAGTCACCTTTATTTATTTGGCTTCCTAAGCTCACAAAACTTGTCACTACTTCTTCATACTGCTCAGTAAAAGTTTCTCGTCCATAAAAGCCATTACCTCCAAATTTTCTATCGACGTGACCAGCCATCAAGTCTAAAGCAACATCTCCTAAATCCAGTTGAGATTGGTAAAAAACATTTGCTATTTCATAATCCGTATTATATCGGTATCCATCTGAGGTATTATAAGCTCCAGAGAGGGTTTGCTTGTATTTCCCTGTAGGCACAGAAACAGAAGCGAATATATTGGCCATACCGAATTCTCCATATTCACCCATCAATGATACTGCCCGCTCGTCTTGAGCTTTGGTCACTATATTAATAGCACCTGCAAAAGCATTCTGGCCGTAAATCCTTGCTGCTGGCCCTTTGATAATTTCTATTCTTTCTATAGCAGCGACACTAACAGGAACATTCATCATATGGTGTCCAGTTTGCGGATCGAGTAATCGAACGCCATTCAATAGAATCAAGGTCTGCTCAAAGGTGCCCCCTCGAATACTAACATCTGCCTGTACTCCATTGACACCTCGTTGTCTAAGATCAACTCCTGCAACAGTTTGCAATAGCTCATTGATGCTCGCTGGGTTGAGTTGGGTAATATCATTTCTCGTTATGAGTTCTATATTTCTTGAATTGTCAGAAAAAGGGAGAGAAAGGCGATTCTCTTGGATAATCAGTGTCTGGATATTGTCCTCTAGTAAGCTATCTAAAGTAGCATCTAGGACTTGTGTACCGCTCTGAGCAGAGAGGCCGGTAACTGTAAGTAAAAAAATCAAGAATACTCTCACGCGATTCAATTTTAGGTCGGCGAATGTAGTTAAATCGAAAGAATATGAGTGAGAAAAGAATTATAAGTCCATAGTTATTGCACTGCAATGACATATGGACTTACAAATCTAGAGACTTTTAATTTTTTGACATATTGATGTCAATAGTTTGGTAAGGAATACCTATATCGTGCTTGTCAAATTGCTTTTTGACATTCTCTTGCATATAAAATAAAGTATCCCAATAGTGTTCGCTTTTACAGAAAGGTCTTGTCGCCAGATTGACAGAACTATCCGCTAATTCTGCAACTACAACACCTTGTGCTGGCACAGATAAGATATATGGACAATCTCTTCCCACCTCAAGAATAATTTCTCTTGCCTTATCGATATCATCATCATAACCAATGCCAAAAGTCAACTCAACACCGACCTCTCCTTGACCTGAAATATTAGTTATATCGTTGCCAGTTACATTACTGTTTGAAATAATAATTCTCTTATTGTCTAAGGTTTTTAGCGTTGTATTAAAGGCAGTAATCGCATCTACGGTTCCCGTCTGACCTCCGCCGATGGTTACCAAATCTCCCACCTTAAAAGGCTTAAAAATCATCAACATAACACCCGAAGCAACGTGCCCCAAAGTTCCGTTGAGTGCCATACCGATGCCCACCATTAGAGCACTGAATATGGCTATAAAGGAAGTAGTGTTAACGCCGAACATACTTGCTACAGAAAGGAGTAGCATTATCTTCAGGCCTATACTTATCAGTGATGATAAAAATCTTGATAATGAAAGATCCATTCCAGAAGCCGCAATAGCTTTTGTAGAAAAAGCAACTATCCTTTTGATTATCCAGAATCCGATAATCAGTGTAATGATGGCTAGCAAAACTTTAGGAGCATAGCCGATAGCCATATCAATTCCCTTATCTAGATAGCCCGTACCGTTCTGTAAAAAATTGTCTTCGTCCATAATATTTTTCTATTGGTTAAGTGGTTAATTAATCTTTATTATTCTACGATATCCTTGTGGACCATAATAGCTACGGTCTTAAGTGCTGCATAAGCTTTGGACATATAGAGATACCCTTTGTAAGGGCTTATTTCTCCCCATGAATTTTTGATGATGTAGTACTCAGTACCCTTCCTATCCTTGGCAGTTCCAACTATGTGCATTAGATGATCGTCAGTCGTCGATGTACTTTCAAATAAATCTTGTCGCATCTCTTGAGTAACTGTGATCTCAGTGTCTGGCTCATCAAATAGGTCTTTTCGCTTGGGCTTAGCAGGCACTATAGCTATACCTTTTCTGGCATCAAAACCAGGCTCACTCACATCTCCATCCCAGGCAACACTATACCCTTTGTCTATAGCTCGATCGATGGTAGCAATGAGTTTATCTAGAGGCACGTTCTGATAACTACCATTAGAATAATTATCAGGAATTTCCAGTATAAAATCTGAACCAAAAGGATGGTGAGTAAATGAGGTAAGACTGACATAATCATCTGGATTAATACCTAAGAAATCTGCATAGGATTGTGGGGTGTAAGATTTCCCATCAACCACAAATTTTTTGTCTACAGATCCCAAATAGGTATCCATAATTGCTTCAAAAGCTTGTGGCCATTTCTTACTTAGCCTTTTAGATTGCATTACACCATCAAGAAATCCTTTTAAGCCGGCCTCCATTTCACCATGATCATGTCGCTTTTCTCCCGATAAGAGACCAGAGTATTCTGATTCGGGCATCACTCCACTAGATTTGATAATGTTGATAAGATCGTGTGAGAGGCTACCTTGAGAGAAGTTAGCCTTCCCTTGGCGCAAGAGATAATTTCTCGCTTTATCTCGGTAGATGTTCCTAACCACATACATCTCCGAAAGATCGGTAGAACCTTTTCCTTGTCGCATTAACTCAGACTCCAAAAACGAAGCAGTAGCAAAGCTCCAACAAGTACCTGTATTAGCCTGACTTTTAATACCTGTACAGTCTAGCTCCTTTGTGTGGGTAAAATCATATTGCCCATTGACGGTTATCGCCAGGATAAGAAATAAAGAGAATGGTAGGTATTTCATTGAGTTGGGTTTAGGTATTGACAATAATCGAAGGTAAAAAATAGACTGAAATATCTCTATATCAACTGAAAAGAATGAAAACCTGGGCAAATAGAAGGAATTAAGCACTTAATCCATTCAATATCAGTCCTTTTACGTACAGAATATATTTATAATATGTTTCTTTACGGTAGAAAAACCTCAAGACTATTATGCGATTAGTTGTCAAAATTTTGTTGATCCTTATTCTGCTCTTATTATTGGCTTATTTCCTAGGGCCTACTGCCAATTTTGAAGAAGTTACTCCAGAATCCATAGAACTCAATATGGATATCAATCAGGTGGAGTCCTTTATTATGAAAAGAGAAAAAGCGACCGCTGGCATCAAGAAAAACAACGAATCCCAATTTCTCTGGGCAGATGGAAAAAGAGAGAAAACGCCTTATTCAGTTCTGTATCTCCACGGTTTTGTCGCCTCTAACAGAGAAGGATTCCCAATAATCCAGAATTTTGCTACACGGTACAGTGCTAATCTATATATGCCGAGAATGACTCAACACGGTCTTGCTGACCCAGATGCTATGAAAGATCTCACTCCCAAGCAGCTTATTGACTCTGCAAAGGAAGCAATCGCCATCGCTAAAAAGATAGGTGAAAAAGTAATTATCATATCTACCTCTACTGGCTCTACCTATGCATCTTACCTTGCTAATGGAGACCCAGATATCTATGCTCAGATTATGCTCGCACCTAACTTCGAAGTAGGTGACCCTCAGGCTAAAAAGATTACAGGTAAGTGGGGCAAGCAATTATTTAAACAAGCGATGGGTGGAGACTATAGAGAATGGACATCCGCCAATCCTAAGGTCAAAGACTACTGGCAAACAAAAGCTAGAATAGAAGGCTATATCGCTATGCAAGCAATGGTAGAGCAGACAATGACAGAGGAAGTGTGGAGTCAAAACTCTGTACCTACATTTATTGGGTATTACTATAAAAATGAATCAGAAAAAGATGAAGTTATCTCCATCCCAGCTATCAAGAGATATGCAGAGGTCGCTTCCATTCCTAAAGACAAGCTCAAGGTGGTGCCATTTGCTGATGCACAAGGACACGTTATCGGTTCACAATTTATGAACGAGAACTGGAGGTCTGTGCAGAATGAAATTTTTGCTTTTGCTGATGGTATCTTATCTATGGAAAAGAAGAAAAGCCTCGTAGTGACTTACCCTGAGTAATCCCTATGGAATACCCCTATTTTCTTTAGATAAAAGATGAAAGTCAAGCAAGTAAATACATATTACCTTAAATTACATTTGTAATTCCCCTTACTCCCCATATATATTTTTGAAGTAGATAGATTGGTTAATTAATTGAAATCAATCCCCTTATATGTGGATCAATAACACGATATCCTGCCTATTATTCATTTTTATTTTTTCCTTTGGCGGCCTCAAAGCCTCCCATATACTTGGAGGAGAGATTAATTATTCCTTCTTAGGGTATAATGCCGATGAGACTATAGCTGATATAGAAGTAACTCTAACCTTATATCGCGATCCTCAAGGTATTCCTTACGATCTTATGGCCAATTTTGGTGTCTTTGTAGAGGAGCCCTGGGGTGCCTGGCGCTCATATACTGTCGTCAGAAATGTACCCATCAGCCCCATCGAAGAAGTGACTACACAGGTCGATCCGTGCAAGACCAGATTTCTTACGGATGCAAGAATGCAGAGAGCTCAGTATCGCTTTATAGTCTCACTAGAGGTAGGACAGTCAGATTATACCATTAGCTATCAGAAATGTTGCAGGGCATTTAATATCAGCAATATAGTAGGTACAGGAGGAGATTTGGGGTCTGTATATGACATCCTGATAACTTCAGAAGCACTGAAAGTTGGCAATAGTAGCCCAGCCTTTACGGACACCCCACCTATATTTATTTGCGCGGGCTTCCCTATAGAGATTGATCAATCTGTAATTGATGTAGATAACGATGAGGTCACCTACAACTTCTGTGCGCCTCTATTTACAGGACCACCAGGGACAAGTTGCGGAGGAGCAACGCAAAATCCAGACCCGATGAACTGCCCACCACCCTATCCCGGTCTAACATTTTTGCCACAGTTTAGTGTCGACAGACCTATGGGTGGATCACCACCCATAAATATTAATCAAAATGGAATAATGACCGGTACCCCAGACCTCATAGGCTCTTATGTGGTTGGGCTCTGTATAGAAGAGCGGCGCAATGGCGTACTGATGAGTCGGACAAGAAGAGATTATGAATTTAATGTAGTAGAATGCTCAGAAAATCTAGTCGCGAATATTGAAGCAAATCAATACATTATCGATACTCAATTGAGTCCTGATCCTATAGCTTATTTCGAATCTTGTGATCCATTAATTATCGACTTTATTAATCAAAGTGAAGACGAAATTTTCATACAAGATTACTTATGGGAAATCGATGACCCAGAAGGCAACCCCTATTATACCCAGCAAGGCTTAGACAACAAAGATGTACAAGTCTACTTTGAAGACGCAGGCCGCTATCAAGGAAAGATGATTCTCAATGATGGGGCCACTTGCTTTGACACCGCATTTTTTGTCGTGTATATTGTTCCTAAAGTTGATATAGAAACAACCTGTACTTATGATACTTGCTTAGCGGGGCCGGTTGATTTTCTCAATCTCACAGAAGCAGAACATTCTGATCTTACGTGGGTATGGCAGTTTGGTGAAGGTGGGAGTTCTACAGAAGTATCGCCACAATACGCCTACTCAAACAGAGACGCTTATAATATAAATATTGTAGCTACAGATACTTTTGGATGTGTCAATACTAAATCTAAAATACTCGAATGGCAGCCTTATGAACTACTGCCGCCAGATACGCTACAAATAGATACCCTACTGTGTGCCGAAGACAGTATTTTTATCAATGACAGATGGATTACAAATTCGGGAACATTTCTAGATTTCATCCCTTCCTCCTTTACTGGATGTGATTCTATAGTCCAAGAAATATCTGTTCAATTTAGAGAGGTCATTACTTCTCCTATATTGCAAGTGTCGATATGCGAAGAAGAATCATATGATTTTCTAGGAACACCGATTAGTATTGCAGGTACCTATACAGATACCCTCACCTCGATAAATGGTTGTGACAGTATAGTAACCTTAAATCTAAGTCTATTAGAAATTAATAGAACACAAGATGCAAGAAGTATCTGCCCAGATGAGACTATAGTCTTTGGGGGAAATACCTTGTCCGAGCCAGGCATTTACATAGATACCTTTGCTAACGCATTGGGTTGCGACAGCATTGTTGCTTTAAGATTAGAGCTTATCTCAGAAAAATTTACCAATGTACTGGTAGAGATTTGCGATAAAGAAGAGTATGTATATAATGGTGACACCTTAACGACTGGCGGCATCTATGATTATGATCTGGTTGCCGTATCCAACTGCGACAGCACAGTAACATTAACACTGGTGGTTAATCCAAGTTATGATCAAGTTGTACAAGAGGAAATCTGCGAGGGCGGCGTATTTAGCTTTGGAGATGATGAGTTATCTGCGGCAGGCACTTATACCTATATGGGCAATACAACTTTGGGTTGCGATAGTATAGTAGAGCTCGAGCTTTCTGTCTTATTAGAATCTGAATATACATTTCTGGATACCATCTGCTTAGGAGAGACATACCCGTTTGGAGCGATAGACTTGACCTTGCCAGGCATCTATTACGACACATTGACTAACGATAATGGGTGTGATAGTATCGTCATATTGGAGCTCGAGGTTGGACGTAATCTTACTAGGATAAATGTCAATGAAGAATTAGAAGAAGAGTTTGGAGAAACGATCATCCTAGCACCTGACGTACAAGGAGGAGATCTTATCGTCAGCGAATGGTTTGAAGAAGACGTATTTATTTCTGAAGAGCTTGTTCTCAATTATACCGTTACCGATGACAATTGGATTTATTTCGAAAGTACCAATGAGCTATTTTGCGTTGCTATCGATAGTGTCTTTATCAGATCTAGAATAGATATTGATATTTACTTCCCTAATATCATAACCCCTAATGGGGATGGTCTCAATGACTTCTTCAATATCGGTGCATCCTCCACACTTAAGACAAGTCAGATAAATGTCTATGATAGATGGGGTAACCTCATTTATGTAGGTCCTACGACAGAGGATAGGCAGATTGCGGCGGGATGGGATGGAACAAGAGCTGGAGTCCCAGTAGAAATAGGCACCTATGCTTACCTCGTCCAAGTAGAATTTATAAATGGCTTAACGGAGGTGTATGCAGGGGAGATTCAAGTGTTGAGGTAATTTGGCTAAGGCAGCAGTTTATATGTTTGCCTTTCTTGATCTAGTGCTTTTCTGTTCTCAATTTTATGAGGTGGGACAGCCATCAACGCGGACAGCATATCACTAGAAATACTATCAGAAGCTCGGACATAAGAATGTCCTGTCATCTTCCAAGCTAGATTTTTTTCGTCACTTATCTCAGTCACTTCGACAAATGACAATTTGCTATGACCCAGGGTTGCTTCGCTTGGCCCATTGAGTCCCAAGCGATTTTGATTATTAAAATTCTTGGATAAGCCAAGCGTAAAATCTTTCTGACTAAAGTAGACCGTCATTCCATTACAGTAATCAAGCGACTGAAACAATACACTATCTCTCTCTATAGCAGTATCAATTAGATCTGCCGCACTCAAAACAATATGATGCAACTCCACCTTATCTGTCTCACGTTCAAGCTCATATCTCATCATTTCTTTAAAGAGCTCATTGCCTAGAGAATTGGCAATGACATTAACCTTATGCTTTCTTAGTTCATTGAGAGAGACAACTATTTGATTAAAATTATCCGAGAGCACTTCTGCAATTTTATGTGCATTGGCTTTATCGATGATATAGATAGGGTTTTGTGCAGGCCATCTGTATCCTATAATCCTACCCATAGTGGAATTGTCTTTCTCGAGATAGCGCTCTTTGAAATCTAGTAAGGTGTAATTGTAATTAGCAGCTTGTCCTCCAAACATCCCATGGAAATAAAAAAGTACATCTGACTTATTAATTGGAAGTTTCCTGATGTCCTCAGACAATAACATCAGAAAGGTATCTAAAGAGTTGGTCTGGAATTTTCCTACTGTAGTCTCCTTAAAGAACCGAATCTCATAGCTCAGCTTAACCTCAGTAGAATCTACAATGGATGTATTTATCGTATAGGTTCTATAACTATCACCCCACTCATCAGATTGCGCCGAAACCTCACTGATTAGCGTCATAGCCATTAGAAACATCATTATTAGTTCTGAAGATCTCACATAATAAATATGCGATAAAAGAAGGGAAAATGTCTAGTGCTGAAGCAGATATAAAGATTATTGAGGGCAGGAATATCAGATTTTTTGTTCCTGCCCTTCAATATTATTTTGTGACCCTAATTATTATAGGGTTAGATTTTTATATAGACCTCCACATTCTACTTTAAACTCACCTGGCTCGAAGACCCACTTATTGTCAACTCCCACAAATGAAAGATCTTCTTTGGAGATCATAAAACTAAGCGAGCGGCTTGATCCTGGCGCTAACTCTATCTTATCAAAAGCTCTAAGTCTCTTAGCTGAAGGTGTGATAGTTGCCACAAGGTCCTGAACATAGACTTGGACTACTTCTTTACCTTTTATAGCCCCATCATTGGTTACCGTAACAGAGACGTGCATCCCATTACTAGTAGGTGATACAAGAAGATTAGAATAACTAAACTGGGTATAAGATAACCCATACCCAAATTCCCACTGCGGATTGAAGGCATCAGTGCCAAATTTTCTATCTATCTTATCCGTACCCTTATGATCGTAAGTCACAATATCATTGCTGAATCTAGGGTAAGTTACTGGCAACTTACCAGATGGATTGACATCACCATAAAGGACATTAGCGATGGCCTTACCACCTTCATCTCCTGGAAGAAATCCAACTAAAATAGCCTCCGCATCATCTACGATTTTCCTGATGACCCTTGGTCTGCCTTCTAACATTACAAGGACAATAGGTTTTCCAGTTTCCTTCAGCGCTTTGATCAATTCTATCTGGTCTTCATCTAGATTAAGGTCATCTAAGTCACCTGGTTTTTCTGTATAAGGACCCTCACCAAGGCAAGCCACTATGACATCCGCAGAGGCTGCAGCGTTGACTGCTTGATCTGCTTCTGCAAAAGATACTTTCCCTTGACTCTTGGCCTTAAGAGCAGCCAATACTGTCAACTTGCCTTTAGTATCATACATCGGATTATCACCTTGCCACGTTCCTGTCCAGCCACCATTCATAGCACTGAGCCTATCTGCATTAGGACCAACTACAAGAATATTTTTTTCTGCATTGAGGGGTAGAAAGTTTTCTTTATTCTTGACAAGGACTATCGACTCTTCTGCTGTCATCAAAGCTTTGGCTTCGTGCTTAGCAGAAGCAAAATCGGTATAAGAAGCAAAATCAACTACTGGTGTATCAAAGAGACCCAGCTCTTTTTTAACCAGTAAGATGCGCTTTACAGATTCATCTATTCTAGACATAGGCACTTGGCCTTCATTGACAAGCTCAGCTAAGATTGTAGGAAAAGAAGCATCAGTCGGTACCATTGCCATATCGATCCCCGCATTAATGGAGATCTTAATTGCCTCCTTAAAGTCTTTGGCAACTTTGTGTCTACTTACCAAGTATCCTACATCTTCCCAATCCGTAACTGCTAAGCCAGTAAAGCCTAACTCATCTCTTAATAGATCTACTAAAATTTTTGAATTCGCATGTACAGGGATCCCATTCATCTCGCCACTATTGATCATAATGGTTTTTGATCCAGCATCCATAGCAGCTTGAAAAGTTGGTAGAAAATATTCTCTTAGCTGTCTCTCTGGTATCCAAGCTTGTGTTCTGTCTCGGCCTCTTAGCGTCACACTGTATCCTAAGAAATGCTTCATACAACTCGCTACCTTATGCGCATCGGACATATCATCACCTTGCAAGCCATCTATATAGGCGACGCCTAGCTCACTGGCTAAGTGCATATCTTCTCCATAAGTTTCCCATAGTCTCGGCCATCTTGCATCTCTTCCAATATCTAGTACTGGAGAAAAAGTCCACGGAATACCAGAAGCTCTGGTTTCATATGCTGTCACCTCTCCGCACGCTTTAGCCAGATCTAGATTCCAAGTAGCTGCTTGACCTAGTTGTTGTGGAAACAACGTAGCACCCGTCGTATAATTGGTACCGTGTATCGCATCAATACCATACAGTACTGGAATGCCACTCTCTTTTTTGTTAACGGCATAATCTTGAATGGTTCTAATTATTTTCTCCCAGTGGTCTCGCGTATAAGCGTGGCCTCCACAATTGAGAATAGAACCAACCTTCAAGTCAACAAGAACGTTCTGCAGCTTTTCTTCATCAAAGGTATGTGGCTCCTGCAAAGCATATGGAGCACCTACACTGACCATATCTATAGTCAATTGGGTCATTTCCCCAACCTTGTCCTCGAGTGTCATATCCGCTATGAGCTTCTCGACAAACTGGACATCTTTATCTATTATTTCTGATTTCACCATCGTAGTATCTTGAGTTGTATTACAAGCCAACAATACCAGTAGCAAAACGAAAACAGAATATCTAGTATTCATAAATTAATTTAGTTTTTAGTAACCTGCATTCTGTACAAAAACTCCTGCAGATAAATCTACCTCAGCCTGAGGTATCGGCAAAAATCCTCTAGTCGCCATATCAAATTCGACATCAAAAGTAATCTGATCACCTAAGTAATTAGGTCCTCTCAGACCAGCCTCTGTAAGCTCTTGATTAGCATAATCCATCCCTCTTCTGATCACATCAAAATATCTAATGCCTTCCAGTGCTAATTCGAGTCTTCTCTCGTTATAAATATTATCTAGAGTAACCGGCACACTTGGCAACCCTACTCTAGCTCTTACTTCATCCAGATAAGCTTGGGCATTAGGACTTCCTAACTCTGCAGCCATCAATAAGACATCAGAATATCTTATCACTCTTTGATTAACAGTTCTATTATGTTCGAACTGTCCACCATCACCCCAGTGCTCTGCGTCAGAAGAATATTTTTTGGAGAAGTATCCAGTATGCTGATATCCAGTAACCAACATTCCGTCAATATCCTCTTCAAAAGTTATCGTCTCAGATATTCTAGGATCGTTACCAAAAGCATCGATAAGATCTTGTGATACAGGTGCAAAACTCCAGCCTCTATTCCAGTTTTCAGAACCCGTTACTCTTGGGCCTTGTACCTGGGCAGCTAAATTTCCTTCGCCTCCTCTGACATATCCCCAGTCAAACCAGTTAGGGCTATCACCGTGTTGAATCTCAAATACAGACTCTTCAGAAAATTCAGAAGTCAGTCTAAAGATGTCTCCATAATTTTCCAGTAACGCAAAGTTCCCACTATTGATAAGCTCCTCTACAAATGACAAAGCTCGTGCTCTATCTACAGTAACTGAACCTGCTTGCAAGTCGATGCCATAAACATCGTTAGCAAATAAGAAAGCTCTTGCCAGTAGTGCTGAGGCAGCCCACTTAGTTATTCTTCCTGTCTCTGAAGCAGGTATACTTTCTGGTAAACCATTAATAGCATCTACTAAGTCTGTGGCGATGAGATCGTATACTTCTTGGGGTGCAGCTTGAGGAATGCTAAATTCCTCTGGATTATTGAGCACCTGAGTTACCAACGGTATATTTTCAAAAAACCTAACCAGCTCTAGATAAAAATGAGCTCTCATAAATTTGACTTCAGCAGTGGACCTTACTTTAAATTCATCGCTTGCCTCTATACCATCGATCACACTAAGAAAAAGGTTAGCTCTGTATATGCCTGTATAATTCTTAAGCCATATAGCATGTACTAAAGGATTCTGTATCTGAATATTGAAAGTATTGAGTTGATCGTGCTTACACCCGTCATTGGCATCTGAGCCTCCAGCATAAGCATCATCAGACAAGACATCTGAGATTGTCACTAATGGAGCCCAGGCTACACCTGGCGTTGATTGGAATCCTAAGGCATCATAGGTTGCTATCAGAGCTTCCATAGCATCACTCTCAGTCTGATAAAAATTGCTCGATACAACTCGATCTATAGGTTGCTTATCCAGAAAATCTTCTGAGCAAGAAGCAAAAGTAAGAGCAACTACAAGGAGTATATATAATTTTAATTTAAACATATTTCTCTTTTTACTTTTTTTAAAATGTTACGCTAGTTCCAAATCTAAAAGTCCTAGCTTGAGGATATACGCCTCTATCGATACCAGCATCAAAAGGACTTGTTGCGCCAATCTCTGGATCCACCCCTGTATACTTGGTAAACGTCAATAGGTTTTCTCCTGAAATATAGAAACGCCATTTTTCTGCTTTTACCTTGCTTAGAATATTGTTCGGTAAGCTATATCCTATCTGTACATTCTTGAGTCTCATATAAGAACCATCCTCGATATACAAATCCGAAACTCTAAAATTATTATTGTTATCTGCAAAGGTGAATCTAGGAACTGTATTAGACGTTCCTTCACCTGTCCATCTATCAAGTACAGCCGTCGTCCTATTTGTAAATCTTAGGTCAGGTCTCTGTGTACCATTGAAAATTTCATTGCCTATAGTTCCTTGGAAAAATGCAGAAAAATCGAACCCTGCAAAATCGCCACCAAAGTTTATACCGTAGGTAACATCTGGTGTAGGATTTCCTATAATCGTTCTATCACCGTCATTGATTGTACCATCTCCATTCGTATCTACAAATCTAACATCACCAGGAACTGCATTAGGTTGCAATACTTCCCCTTCATTGTTTATATGAGAGAAGACGTCAGATTCGTTTTGAAACAAACCGTCTGTTTCGTACCCCCAGAAGTAACCAATAGGCAATCCTTCGATAGATCTCGTAACTGTACCTGCAACTGCCCAGCTCGCTCCAATGATTACTTTTTCTGGATTAGCGATGAAAGTGATTTCATTTTTATTGTAGGCACCATTGATTCCAAAGTTATAATTGAACTTCCCTATCTTATCTCTCCAATCTAACGAGAGCTCTACACCTCTATTATCTATACTACCTGCATTGGAATCTGAAGGTGCATTACCGACGTGCCCTAATATAGACACCCGCTCTAGTAGACCATCATTGGTCTTTCTGTAAAGATCTACTGACCCTTGTAACCTATTCTCTAGAAGGCCAAAATCTACACCGAGATTAATCTGTCGATTATCTTCCCACCTGATGCCTTCATTGGCAATAGAAAGTGGGGCTGTTCCGACTTGAGTTACCCCTCCTATTTCATAATTCTTATTAGAAATAATCTGAGATACGAACTGGAAGTTGCCGATTCTATCATTTCCATTGACACCCCAGCCACCTCTCAACTTGAGATAATTAATAACACCTTCTTTATTAAAAAAGTCTTCGCTACTGATTATCCAAGCAGCACCTAGTGAACTATAAGTACCAAATCGATTACCCGGTCCAAATCGTGAAGAACCATCTCTTCTGACTATCGCCGTTAAAGAATACTTTTCCTTATAGTTATAGTTCAACCTACCAAAGATAGAAGTGGAGGCAAACTCATTACCCTCATTCTGAGGCAAAGAAATTGTATCTCTACCAAGGCTTAGAAATATATCTTCTTGATCGATGACTGTAATATCTCCTGCCGATCCGCCTAAGTTTTCAAATCTGGTCTCGATGGCTTCTGTCCCAGCTAACAAAGTAAATCCGTGATCACCAAACTGCTTATCATATGAAGCTGTATTGTTCCATTGCCACGTAAAGAATCTTTCGTATCTTTTGAAACCTCTATTATCTAGATCATTAAGCTGTGCTCCATTGAGATAGAACAAAGGTGTAAATCCATTAAACTGAAGATAGGCAAGATTGACGCCTATACTTGACTTCAGTCTTAAGCCTTTTATAGGTTGTATTTCTCCGAATAGATTACCGACTATTTCATCTTTAAATAAGCCATTGAAATCTATATCCAAAAGTGCAAGTGGGTTGACAATTTCTGCGGCTACAAGCTCAGAGATGCCATACACCTCTCCTTCATCGTTTCTAACAACATCCTCTGTAGAGAAAGGAAATTGATTAAGCCTTACTTCTCGAGATTCTATAACTGGAGTCAGTGGATCAAGATTAAGCGCAGAACTATAGGCACCGACAAAAGAAGTATTCGCGCTGATATCGTTTTTCTTAAGATGCGTATAAGCCAAGTTATTTCCAAAGTTGAAAAACTCACTGACCTTGTGTCGAGAATTAAGTCTACCTGTCAATCGTTCAAACTGAGATTCTTCTCCACCAATAATACCTTCTTGTGAGAAGTAAGAAAAACTTGAAGTATAGGATGACTTACTATTACCTCCATTAATAGACAGTTGATGAGAGACAATAGGTGCATTATCTACAAACAAAGCCTCCTGCCAGTCTGTATCGAATTCTGCTATTTCATTGAGGTCAAAAGGTGCTGTCAAACCTGCATTGATAGCCCCTTCATTCATTATTTCTCTGTACTGATCTGCATTGAGCAATTCAAGTCTGTTCGCAGCATTCTGAACACCATAGTATCCATCATATGTCACACTCGTCTTTCCCTCTTCATTGCCTCCTGTCTTTGTTGTAATTAAGATGACACCATTGGCAGCTCTAGAGCCATAGATAGCAGAAGAGGCTGCATCCTTAAGTACATCGATACTCTGAATATCTCCTGGGTTGAGATAATCAATACCTCCTACGGCTAGACCATCTACAACATATAAAGGTCGAGCATCTCTTGTTGTTCCAATCCCTCTCACTCTCACAGCGGGTTCATCGCCTGGCTGACCTGAGGTACTGGATACTTGCACCCCTGGAGTTCTTCCTTGTAACGCTTGCTCTACTCTAAGGATAGGTGTTTCCTTTATCGTCTCTTCGTCGACTCGCGAGATAGCACCTGTGACAAGTCTCTTCTTTTGACGACCGTACCCTACTACAACTATTTCATCAAGTTGGTTAGACATAACGGCCATAGTGATGTCTATATTGGACCTAAGCCCTATCGGTATAATTTGAGTTTCGTATCCGATATATGATATTTCTAAGGTATCAGATAAAGAAGGTACATCAATAGAATAGCTTCCATCGAAATCTGTAGTTGTTCCAACTGTAGATCCTTTGAGTAAAACAGTAGCACCGATAACTCCTTCTCCACTTTCATCTAGGACTACTCCAGAGACGTTTTGCCCTACAACTAATTGCAATCCACTAAAGAGAGTGGCTAGGGCTATAAATAGTATTTGTTTTTTCATAATTCTGATTTTTTTTTATTTGTCTTGGAACACTCTCACGTAATCGACTTGCATACTAGTCGGAAAGTTAGTTGCTGAAGTTGGACTACCAGGCCAGTCGCCTCCCACTGCTACATTGAGCAACAAGAAGAAAGGTCTATGGAAAGCTTCCAAGTCTGATCCTGTAATATCCAATACATAATAGCGCACATCATCCAAGTACCATTCAATTTTGGACTGATTCCATATAATGGAGTATACATGAAATTCTTCGTCTAGCCTTTGATTGAGACTTCTAGAATCACCATCTTGAACTCTCTCCCCACTGGCATTAGCCCAGTGTGCAGTTCCATGCGTTGTGTTTTCTGTGCCACCTATCATTTCCATTATATCAATTTCACCACATCTAGGCCATCCCACTGAAGTTATATTTTGTCCGAGCATCCAGATAGCAGGCCATATGCCTCTACCTCCACCTGGCAGCTTAGCTCTTACATCGACTCTACCATAAGTAAAGGCAAATTTTTCTTGCGTCTTCAATCTTGAGGACGTGTAGTTGTTGTTCTGAAAATTTTCTTGACGTGCTTCGATGGTCAGGACGCCTTCATTGACAGTCGTGTTTTCTTCTCTATAGTATTCGAGTTCGTTATTGCCCCATCCGCAGATATTTGGACAGCCGTTGCCTATCTCATGCGTCCAAAAAGACCCATTGAGTATTGTGCCATCAAATTCATCATTCCAAAGTAAATCCATATCTGGATATTCTATGGGTGTCGTATAGCCTTCTCCAGAAGTACTAGGTTCTCCTGAGGATATAGATATTTGAGTTTGTTGTCTTATGAATCTACCAGAATTACCTATGGCCTTCACCTCTATGGTATAATTACCAGAACTCTCATAGATGAAATTAAAATCACCAGTCTCAGATACGCCTGTATCGTTAGACGATGGTGTTCCCATATCGAATTCATACAAGACGGCATTATCTGCTCTCGCCATCACCGTCACCGCTCCAGATCTGTCGTCGGCTATATCTACTTCTATCGTAAGATTGGATGGATCTCCTACATTGGTGTTAGGTGTATCCGTTGTGTCACAAGACACAAATACCAAACTGCTCAGAAGTATGAGTACCAAGAAAAGTAATCTGTTATAAATCATAATAAATAATAAAAGATAATAACTGCCAAGCCTGGATTCCAGACTTGGCAGTTATGAAATTAATTTCTTATCGTATCACAAAATTTCTAATGTAGTATGTTCCAGGTTCTGGATGACCGCTACCGCCCATACCGATATAAACCATATCTAAATCATTTCTATCAAATGGTGTCTGACCATCTATTGAAGAAAAGTTTGGACTGCTTAGATCGAAGGTAATCGTGTGCCATTCGTCATTAGTCAGACCTAAATCATCTGCAATAGCCTCGTACTGTATCAATCCAGTCCACCACTGCTCAGTTTGACTTCTATCACCAAATCCTACAACCACGTTTCTTGTCAATGTACCAGAATAATCATTAGTGCTCGGAAGGTAAATATCTAAGCTAATTGAAGACATATTCTCGAAATTGAGATCATTCCAATCTGGACTTGTTTGCATCTGAAGCTCTTGGAAATCTGTCGCAACTCTATCAAACTGTCCAACTAAAGTTCCAGAACCATCTGGGTTCTCTACACCAAACGTAATTGCAGAACCTGAAGCAATCGTATCAAGCAATACGAAATCAGCCGCCTCAGCAGAAGCAAAAGTTCTAGATAATTCTGTTGGAGAAATATCTGTAAGATCCTCACCGAAAGGTATAGCATCTGTTACCAATTCTGGCTCTAGACTAGCATCGCTATAGCTTGCATATCTGATAGGCCAATAAGCACCTCCATAATCAAAGACTACTGTCATTACATCAAATCCTTCAAAGCTTTCGAATGATACGTTAGCTGCTACCTGAGATGCAGGTGTAATAGACTCACCCGTCGTTCCTAGTTTAGGTATTCCGATCCAAGCACCTTCACCGTTAAGTGTCAATGTTGAAGTAACTGGATCATACTCAAATGAGTGTGTACCAGATAACCAAGCGCTTACATCATCGCCGCATTCATTGACCATATTAGCTGGTGTTGCCTCAAAGCATTGCTCAGTAGTTGTATTCGCACATCCATCGACGTTGTTAAATACACCAAACTCAGCCCAGAATTCACCACCATCGTCAAAAGTGAACGTACCATCTAGACCGAAAGTGAATTCTTGTAGATAAGAACATGGTCTAGCGCCATCGTTAGATAAGCCTGCCCACCACTCGGCTGGGCTATCAGCATTTGGACCTAAGGACATACTCACTCCTTCTCTATATAACTTCCACGTTTTAGAAGTTTCTCCAGTAAGTGCCTTAATTGCCTCATCTGGGTCAGAAATTGTAATCGTTCTTGTTTGTGTCGCTGATGCTTCAGCATCTGAAGCTGTTAAGGTTACATCATAAGTGCCACCTGCACTATATGAATAAGAAGGACTCTCCTCTGTAGATGTGCCACTACCGTCTCCGAAATCCCAAGCAAACTCTGTTGCATTCTGAGAGAAATTCTCAAAATTCACAACTCTCCAGTCAGAGTCGCTTACCTCAAATTGGAAACTCGCAATAGGGTCACCTCCAGTATTTGTACCTCCTCCGGTACCCCCACCATCATCATCATCACCACAAGAGGTGATTGTAAAACAAAAAGCAGCAAAAAGTAGTAGTGCGAACTTACTGCTCAGCACTCTTAGATCTAATGACTTCATAACTTTGGTTAAATTTTATTAAATGACTCCTAGAGAACTAATTGTCTGAAAAAGCATCCTTTCTCTTAATTATATTCCGCAAAGCCGTAGAATTTTGAATAAAAGTATTTCTTTGCATCTAGAGAAACTGAAGCAATGCCTACATCAACATTACATCAAGCTTAGTTATGGACTACTTCTTTATGTCCGCAAATAAACGCCAAAGCTGCCAAAAACCTAACAAAATAAAGGGTATTGGCTCTGCTTGTCTGATTATGGCATTTCATCTCATCACTATTACTGGGTTTGCACAAAATCCAAATCTTGGTATCCCCCCGACAATCAACTACGACAAAAAGAGCTTCAATGCAGGTAGTCAAAATCGATCAATGACGTATTACAAAGGCAGACTGTATAGTGCCAATAACGGCGGATTGCTCGCTTATGATGGAATAAACTGGTCTGTCCATCAAACTCCTGAAAACAGCATACTCAGAAGCTTGGCTACTGCCCCAGGGGATACTATATATGTGGGTGGGCAAGGAGAATTAGGGTTTTTCAAGCCAGATGAGGGTGGCAACCTGATCTATGAATCTCTAATTGATAAGCTTCCAGAGCAGTATAGGGATTTAGGCGAGATCTGGGAAATGACGCATATCGATAAGCACCTTTATGTCAAGATAGCCTCAGATCAAATACTTAAGCTAGATAATTCTGGCAACCACAATAGTTTTATACACCAAAAAGACATAGGCATACTCACGTCAGTAGACAATAGTGTCTACTACCAAGTAATAGGTATCGGTCTATTTTGCATCAAAGATGGTACCTCAACTCGCATACCTCATAGTGAGTCACTTAAAGATTATGATATCAGATCAATCCACAAAGCGGACAACGATCTCTTAATTACTACAAGGAATAGAGGCCTGTATCGTCTCAGCGAAAACGGCATCTCCAGCTGGAAGACCAACATCGAGGATCTACTGCAATCAGCCGTCATCAATAACAGCATTACTACACCAAAAGGACAATTATTAATTGCAACACAAAAAAGAGGCATACTACAACTCAATAAACAAGGTCAGGCCATCTGTTTATTTAACAAAGACAATGGCCTTCAGAGCAATTCTGCCTACAGTCTAGTTATGAGCAACTCGGGAGAACTATGGGCTTCTGTTGGCACAGGCATAGATCGCATTAACCTCAACGCTACAAGTTCAAAATTTCATCCAGCAGGTGAATTAGAAGGAGCTGTATACGACATAGAAGAGTGGAATGGCTACTTGTGGTTTGCCACCGATAATGGCCTCTTCTATCTAGAACAAAAAGACTACTATAATCCTCAGACAGATACGCAATTTCTAGCAATACCTAATACTGAAGGGAAAGTATGGGGACTCAATGTCATCAACAACAATCTCTTTTGTGGTCACGAAAAAGGTGCCTTACTTATAGATCCTCAACTCAACACTCGATGGCAACTAGAGGGCCTAGGAACTTGGATGTACATTTCAATAAATCCCGCTCTTATAGCAGTAGGCACTTATGAAGGTGTGCATCTATTGGAAAACAAAAAAGGCCGGTGGATCGCCAAAAATAAAATTCCAGATCTCAAAGAGTCCAGTAGAATTATGGTCAAAGATGCCAATGATGACTTATGGATATCGCATCCCTACTTAAAAGTATATAGGGTTCAATTTTCTGATGATTATGAGACAACCAAACTTACAGAATACGACAAGGACTCTGGCCTCAATACCAATCTGCGTAATTACGTATTTGAACTAGAAGGAAACTGCTATGTATCAAATGAAACTGGTGTCTATAAGTACCGCCGAAATAAAGACAAGTTTGAAATTTCAGAAGCTTTTAAGGAAACCTACACATCCGGCAACTACTTAAGAAGCATTATAAAAAAAGAAGAAAAAACATATGCCATAGCCCACAGTGGGACCAATCAATTGAATGTCACAGAGAATGGCATAGCGCTACTACCAACTGCCACCATTAATACTGACGATAATTATATCGGTGGTTTTGAAAACCTATATGCGTATGGCAACAATACGATACTTACTTGCAGTGACAACGGAGTGGTACAATTTTCTTGCAATCACACACCTAGTCCTCCTCAAGCCCCCATCCTATTAGCGACACTTCTGCGAGACTCCCAAGACAGCACACTCTACAATGGATATGGGACCAGTATGCCTATGGAACTGGAAGGTAAACGGGATGCCATACGTTTTAGTTTTTCTTCGTTAGCTAGCACCGCTTATGAGACAGCCTATTACAGATACTTTCTAGAAGGGGTTGACGAAGAGTGGTCTCCTTGGACAGCGCAACCCTTCAAAGAATATCATCAATTAGAACCAGGAGACTATCGATTTATGGTAAGAGCTGTGGGCCAAGATAGTTCAGAAAGTCCTATTACAGATTTTACATTTAGTATCGCTATTCCTTGGAGTCAGTCTTGGTGGGCTGTTTTAGCGTACACGCTTGGCCTTCTCTTTATAGGTCTACTACTTCTGCTCATCCCGAGAAAAAAATACAAAGAAAACACCAATCTCTTAGAGGCAGAAAAAGCAGAAGCAGAAGCCCAAAAGATAGAAATAGAAAAAGAAAAAAATAGGATAGAAGAAGAAAAAAGACAAGCAGATTTAGAAATTCTTGAAGCGCAAAGAAAGATGGAACTACTAGAAAAAGAAAAGCTTGAAAATGAAATCCTATTTAAAAACAAGGAGTTAGCGATGTCGACAATGACTTTACTTTCCAAGAGCGAGACATTAGATGCAATAAGAACCGGTATGGAGAATATCGAAAGGAAAGTTTTTGATAGCAATACAAAAAAAGAAATCAAGAAGATACTGAGCCTTTTGAGAAGTGACGACAGACTGGAGGACGAGTGGAGCAACTTCTCTATACACTTTGATCAAGCACACCACGACTTCCTCAAGCGCTTAAAAGAAGAATATCCCAAGCTAACACCGAAAGATCAAAAGCTCTGTGCTTATCTCAGAATGAATCTATCTACAAAAGAAATTGCCCCTTTACTCAAAATCTCTGTGAGAGGTGTAGAAATATCCCGCTATCGCTTGAGAAAAAAAATAGAACTAGCCAAGGAAGTCAATCTCAATGAATTTATGATGGGATTCTAACGAAGACGAATTCTTTAAAAATAAAGCAGCACAATTATGGCACTCAAAATAAAGATGGTGGGCATAGCCGTGGAAGACCCGATCAAAGCACATACACACTACACCACTATTTTAGGTTTTAAATCCTACATGTATGATCCTGACAATCTATTGGCCATTGTCGTATCTGAAGAAGACCCTGAAGGAACCGCACTTATGCTAGAACCAGCGACACACAGTGCATTGGCTACGCAGTACCAGAAAGGCCTTAGAGAACAGAAGATACCTGTGATTACTTTAGCGATAGAAGATATAAAAGCGGAGTACATCAGACTCGTCAATCTTGACGTACCATTTATAAAGAAACCAACGGAAACTGCTTGGGGAATGGAAGCCATCTTTGATGACAGCCAAGGGAATTACATACAGCTTATACAGGAGTGACCAAATTTCTGGATACTAAAATATATGCCTATATCCTAGGCCTAAATTCAGTACCACTTCCTCTCTATAGTTGCTGTATCCAATTTCAAAATTTACCGGCCCTATCGGTGCATCGTACCCTAACAACAACCCACCACCATATACAGTAGGAGTTGTGGACCTATCAAATGTTGCACCTAACACATCTATACCGTAGGCCATCTGAATGACTGGGGATAAATGAAATGACTTATTGAGTTTGAGACGTACGGCAGAACGAACAGCAATATGAGAACCTAGTAACAGCTCTGAGTCATTAAGCCCCATAAACCCATAGGTTAAATTCTTGCCTTGACTAGGCCCTCCGACCCTATAATTGTCTAAAAAAGTACTGCCGAAATTATATCTCCCTTTGAGACCCACTTCAAAAACAAACTTATCGGACAACCTAAGATACTTATCAAAAAAGAAATCTAGTACTTGATAAGTGTCATCCCCTTCTACATTCAAAAATGGATTTTCCACTTCTCGCTCTATGACCTCTGCTCTGTTATCAAAGACAAAGTTGGCATCTACACCAAAGGTCATCCCAGAGTCAGGATAGGGTTGTTTATTAAGATCGTTATAGTGAATCCCTATGAATGCCGTACTTCTATTGGACTCTAATTCTATGATGTCCCTATTTCGCAACCGCTCTGGCTTTATCTCATCATGCATAAAAGCATAGCCAACAGAAAACAAATACTTATTCTTCCACTCCTTATTGGCTTCCAAAGACACTCGGCCTTGCTCATAGATATACTGTCCATTGACTTGGCCTTGATTAAAGAACGGCAACTGGCTGCGCTCAAGCTTTGCGGAAGTCTTAATCAACCAGGATGGCGCCGATGGAATACGAATATAATAGTACCCTTGAATACCTGGAAAATCCGAAACTCTTGCATCTATCCGAAAATTAGAAGGCCGACCAATGACATTCCTAGCTTCTCCGGAAATAATGAGTGCTGTATTATACAATTCGAATCGATTGATATTAATACCTAGACTAAAAGGATCAACTTGCTCTACATCAATGTCAATACCAACTTTATTCTCATCGATATTAAAAAAGGAATAGGAAGTTCTAGAAAAATTCTTAGTCCCATAGACTCTTGATAAATTTTGTTCGATTTCATCTAGAGTCACTGCAAAATTTTCTTGAAAACGGACGCGACCTCTTATCATCTTCTCGAAAGCTGCTTCTGATTCATTTATCCTAATTTCAGAAAATCGTAAAGACTTGGAATACTCTAGCTTTTCTTTTTTAGGCTGAGGAGGAAAGCCCTTTAGCTGAGCAGCTAACTTTTGCAAACTCACTGACTGTGCTTGAGCAGCTTCATACCCTAATTGGATAAACTTTTCATACTTATGAAAATCAAAAGTGCCTTCATCTTTTACATCCGGTAGTATGAGCACATCGGTGAGCGCTTTTTGGTTTTCTGTATCTAACAGATTGGCCATAGATGCTGACTGCTTGAGAATATCAAACATAGAATACATCTCATCTCTAGTCGCCTTCTCGCTACCAACGTAAACACCTATAACAATATCGGCGCCGAGATCTTTCGCCTCTTCTACAGGAAAATTTCTGAGCAAGCCGCCATCCACATAGAGTCTGCCATCAACTTCTTTTGGTGGAAACACCGTAGGTATGGCCATACTTGCACGGATGGCATTGCCTATGTATCCTTTATCCAATACATCTATAGAACCATCTTCTATATCCACTGCTACACATCTAAAAGGAATCTGAAAATCATCAAAATCTTCTATTTGGTAGGCTGGACTATAGACTTTTGAAATAACGAGATCCAACTTTTGCCCACGTATAAATCCTCTAGGTAATCGAAAAGAAGAGTTCTTCCATAGGGCTGATATAGGAATTCTATCGTGAAAGGCTTTTTCTATAGGCGCTACCTCATTTAACGGAACTCTATTGCTCATCAACTGATTCCAGTCTAGCTCACCCGCAATTTCGGCAATACGATCAGCAGAATACCCCATCGCAAACAAACCACCGACGACACTTCCCATACTGGTTCCAGTAACGTAATCGACTTCTATACCTAGCTCCTCTAAGTACTTAATGACACCTATATGGGCAAAGCCATGTGCAGAGCCGCCAGATAGAGCAAGGCCGATTTTAGGCTTAGCAGTAGTGTTTTCCTGAGCAGGAAGAAGAGTGCTCAAGCAAAGGAGAATAGATAGACAAATGTATTTCATAACCGAGCGCAAAGGTAGGCGCTCGGGAGATGGGATTCAATGGCTAAGAGGAGGTAGAATGGTTAATTATCGCATAGTTAGATCTGTCAAAAATGGTTTGACAATTGTTCACTATTTAGATAACTTTGGAGCAATGGACGAAAAGGTCAGAGAGGTCAAATTATATAAAAACTACTTCAAGGATTTTTATAAAAGTCTGACAAGAAATCTAGGTCCAAAGTAGACTGGACTATCCAACTCATAGAGTATCACGAGTTTGTACCTATTGACTACTTTAAGAAACTAACTGACACAGACGGTATCTGGGAAATTAGAGTGAAACTAAGCTCACACGCATTTAGGATCTTATGTTTCTTCGATGGAGGTAAACTCATTGTGCTCGAGAACGGATTTAGAAAGAAGACACAAAAAACTCCAAAACAAGAAATAGAAAGAGCTGAACGAATTAAAAAACAATATTTCAATGAAAAAGAATAAGAACCTTCAGTCGTTTGACGATCACTTAGATGAAGAATATGGTGAAAAGGGGACGAAGTTACGAGATGAGTACGAGGCAGGATTTGAAGCATTTAAACTAGGTGTCATGCTTCAAAAACTAAGATCTGAAAAAGGATTAACACAAGAACAATTAGCAGAGAAATGCGGTACAACGAAAAGCTATATATCCAGAATTGAAAACAATGCATCTGATATTAGACTATCAACTATAATTAGAATATTCCAAGAAGGATTTGGAAAACAAATCAGATTAACGGTCAGATAGAAAGTAAAAATGAGTGCTCCCTTGAGATAAACAAAAAGCGGAGCCAACCACGGCTCCGCTCTACTCAGAGGACTATTATGAATAAGAGAAAGATCTAAGTCGTGACTAGGTCTACGCCACGTTGTTGTAAGTTCTGTAGGGAATATCTGCTTTCTCTAGGATACTCTTAAATATGCTCACTGATCTGCTGTTGCAGAATTCTTCTTTGATAAGGGCCTCCATCGTCTCTATATTCTTAATAGCTGAATTAGGAAAGAGACTATCTAAGACCTTCTTGACAGATCTTAGATAATGCGAGTAGATACAGATACCATACTCTACTTTCTGTGTGCCAAATAAATCGATGACACCACCTTCGGCTTTCTTGCCTCTGATAAAAAGATTGCCTTCTTGATTGATGTGTACTTGCCAGTTAGTATTCATGATAGTTGAGATTTGAATTATTTAATTACTGATAACAGTACAATGATGCAGTTCACAATGCATTATATTTGCACGATAAAACAAACCGCTCATTATGTCCACCAATAAGCATGCGCTGATACGATACAGAGTCATAGACAAATGCCTCCGTCAGACCGATAAGGCCTGGAACTGGAAGTCTCTTTCCGAAGCCTGTGCTGTGGAGATAGAGAAAGTCACCTCCAAGCCCACTACCCTCTCAGAGCGGACTATCAAAGGTGATCTCCAGTCGATGCGTCACGATGAAGCGCTCGGCTACTTTGCCCCTATAGAGTATGATCGTGCAGAGAAATCCTACTATTACTCCAATCGACAGTACTCGATTACAGAGGCGCCACTCAATAGATCAGATAGTGACGAGCTAAAGAATGCCATAGGACTGCTGAGACAATTCACTGGTTTTCAGCACCTTGCGGGGATAGGCAACATCATCCAGAAGCTAGAACTACTGGCCTACGAGTCTACCTCTACCTCAGAGAGTATCGTCCATCTCGCTCAGCCCTCTGAGATCCCAGGGCAGAAATGGCTAGATCAACTCTATGAAGCCATCAAGGAACAGAAAGCATTGGCGATGACCTATAAGCCCTTTGATAGAGAAGCATCGGCAGCCATCATCAGTCCGTACTTACTCAAGGAATACGATAATAGATGGTATCTCTACGCCAAGAATCACGGCAAATCCGTCCTCAGAACCTATGGGCTAGAAAGGATCACGGAGCTCAAAGCGACTTTGCAAGAGTATAAGCCAGCTGAAGACTTTGACCCGGAACGCTATTTCAAGGATATCATAGGTGTCACCTTGGAGCCCAATAAGAATCCCCAAAAGATACAGCTCGAGGTCTACGGTAATACGAAAAACTACATCTTGACGAAGTCCCTGCACAAGACTCAACGCATTGTAGAA
>CALBWK010000181.1 GCA_937969415.1 uncultured Saprospiraceae bacterium
TACTAATGTACAGATTGTAGAGGCCATTAACCAGACAAGATTGCCATGGGTATTGAATGCGGATTTGCAAATAGATAAGAACTTTAGTTTAGGTCTTTCAGAGGAATCTAATAGAAAACTGAATTTCAATGTTTATCTAAGAATTACCAATTTGTTTGATTTGGATAATGTAATCAATGTGTACAGATTTTCAGGATCACTTTCTCCAGACGATACAGGGTGGTTGACATCTACTAGAGGTCAACAAACTTTACAGAATGTTTTGGATTTAGGATTTACTGAAGATAACTACAGGTCTAATTTTCTCTGGAGGACTCTGGGTCAAGGCAACTATGCAAGGCCAAGACAAATCTTCTTGGGGATGTTGATGAACTTTTAAATCATTAGTCAAAAAAATAAGAATGAAAAATATTCAATATATAATTCTTGCGGTCATAGTAACCTTGTTTACTACAGAGTTGTCAGCGCATAAGCCGCCTGCTGATAGTCTAAGACCTGATGTAGGAACCAACCTAGAGCAATCAGATCGCCTTTCTCTGCGTGCGCCTTGTGTAAGGTCAGCAAGAGAGCGAGATTTACAGTTAAATAATATTCAAGCTAGACTGCAAGTCGGTGGAGATATTTGGTGGGATAGAGATGATGGGAGATATATCGTCCCTAAGATTCCTGCAGGATCAGGTCTTGATGAAGTGTCTTCCCTCTTTTGTGGAGGTGTCTGGTTGGGTGGATTTGATCCGAATGGCAATCTTAAGGTAGCTGCGTCTACTTATGGTCAGGGTGGGGTAGATTTTTATCCTGGTCCTCTTGATGATGATACCGGCATTACAGATGCACCTATCTGTGTGCAGTGGGATAGGTTCTTCGTAGTTACGGCCCCTGATGTTCTTGAGGCAATAAATGTGTGGGATACTGCGATAGAGTCTGGAGAAGAAGGCGTGGATATCGATATGATACCCAATGCGGTAAGGACTTGGCCAGGAGCTGGTAACATTTACTTTGCAGATGAGTTTGGTTTTGATTTGCCTGAGACGAGTGCCGGTTTGGGTAACTTTTGGGATCAGGACGATGACAAGGTATACTCACCAGAAAATGGCGATTTTCCGATAATTGATATCAGAGGTTGCGAGCCTGCTAACAGAGCACAAGCCAAAGAACTTGTTCCAGATGAAATGGTTTTCTGGATTTATAATGATGAAGGAGGAGGGGCGCCACACGATGAATCAGGTGCCGATCAGATCAGAATGGAAGTACAAGTACAATCGTTTGCTTACTCGACCAACAATGAGATCAATGATATGACTTTCTACAGATATAAGCTGATCAATAGAGCAAGCGAGGATATCAGAGAGACTTATTTCGCTATGTGGGTAGATCCAGATTTGGGCTGCTTTACAGATGATTATTCGGGTTGCGATGTGAGCAGAAGTTTGGCTTTTACTTACAATGCGGACGAGATAGATGGTACGTCAGGAGACGTTTGTGATCAAGGTGTACCTACCTACGGATCTAATGTACCGCTTATTGGAACCGATTATTTTAGAGGACCTTTATCTCCAGAAAAGATAACAGATGCATCTGATGGATTCTTACATATTGTTCAGAGAGCTGACTCGTGGAGTCCTTTCGATTCTATTCCAGCTCCTGGAGGAGGTCTTAAAGGTATCGAGCCTGGCGATACTTTGTATCTTAGAGATGTGGATGTTGCTGCAGGAGAGATTTCTGATTTTAGAAGAGAGTTAGGTATGTCATCTTGTATGATTTATTATGGTGGTGCTGGAAGTCCACCTCAAAATCAAACGGATCCTCAGTTACCAGAACACTATTATAACTATCTATCTGCAAGATGGTTAGATGGTACACCTGCAACTGAGGGAGGTACAGGTTTAAATCCAGGTTCTACAGACTTTACCAACTTTGTATTCTCTGATCCACCTAATCAAGCAGGTGGTTGGTCTATGTGGGAAGAAAGAGCATTGATACAAGGTCTTGATACGAGAACAGTACAAGCTTCTGGTCCTTTCTTATTGAAGCCTAATGCAGTTAATGAGCTTATCGTTGGAGCGGTATGGGTGCCAGATGTACGTCACCCAGGTCCAGACTTAATTAAGTTGACAACGGCGGATGACATTGCTCAGAATCTTTTTGATGAGTGCTTCGATATTATCGACGGTCCAGATGCACCGACAATCAGTCCTATCGAATTGGATCAAGAAATCATTCTTGTTTTGAATAATGATACGATTGTATCTAACAATGCTTTTGAGCAGTATTCGGAGATAGATATCTTATCTCCTCAAGATTTGCCAGATTCATTGAAGACTTATGTTTTTGAAGGATATAAAATATTCCAATTGGTGAACTCTACAGTTTCTCCTCAGGAACTGAATGACATTGACAAGGCAAGACTTGTTGCACAAGTGGATAGATCTAATGGAATTACTGAACTCTACAACTGGGAACAATCCTCTGATCCTAATGCTGGTCAGACAGGCAATTCTAATCCTATCTTTACACCTGTCTTACAAGTGTCTGGAGCTGATGAGGGGATACAGAATTCTATCAGATTGACTATAGATCAATTTGCTTCAGAAGATCCAAGATTGATCAACCATACAGAGTATTACTATATGGCTGTTGCTTACGCTTATAATGAGCATAAAGTATTCAACCCATCAGACACTGAGAATAGGGGACAAGCAAGACCTTATCTAGAAGGAAGAAGAAATGTTAGACTCTACACTGTTGTACCTAGACCAATCGTCTACGAAAAGCTGAATGCACAGTACGGAGATGGAGCCGTGATTACGAGAGTGCACGGACAGGGCTCTGGATCAAACTCATTAGATATTAGTGATGAGACGACTAGAGCTTTTGCAGAGAGATATGTAGATGATTTTGGAGCAGATGTTGTGGTTGTGAGCGACGACTTTGATGATCGTATAACTTATGTAGAAGGTGCAGGTCCGATAGATGTGAAGATATACAACCCGATAGATGTAACAGACGGAAGATTTGAACTTCGATTTATCGGAACTCATGATCCTAGTTCTGCTTGTGAAATAGAAGAAGGCGGTATGTGGGTATTGACCAATTTAGATACAGGTGAAACTTTTAGATCTGACAGAAGTATTGATGAGATCAATGAGCAACTTATTGTGAAGCATGGTATCTCTATTGAGATTGCTCAGACTGAAGAGCCAGGTTTTGCTCAGGCACCTAATAATGGAGCCCTTCCGACAATAGAGGAATTTGCGGTGCCAGACAGCCAACCATGGTTTAGAGGTATTTCAGATGGTCTTTTGGACCAAGAAGTTAATCCACCATTCTTAAGAGGTTTATTTGACTTTATCAAGAATGAAGATATGGAACAAGAT
>CALBWK010000182.1 GCA_937969415.1 uncultured Saprospiraceae bacterium
TTAGTCACCTCATTACTAGTTCTGTAGTCTTAACTTTTTACCTACAGGATAGCAGCTAAATAGAGGAAACTGATTATATTTAATTTTTCTTTAATATGTAATCTGTTTATTTCCATTGGTATGGCGTCTAAGAAAAAGAAGAAACAAGCAAAGAAGGCTGAGAAAGAAACGATAGCTTCTTTGGTTAAAAAAGCACCACCTAAGGCAGCTAAGACCCCCTCAAGCCATATCTTCTCGATATTAGGCATTCTCCTACTGACTTGTATCGTATTCTCTTCTAGTATCAAGAATCAATATGTCAACTGGGATGATGACAAAAATTTCTATGAGAACGAACAGATAACAACCATCACAAAATCAAACTTTTGGGAAAATACTGGAGAAATCTTCACAGGCCATGTCATCGGCAACTATAATCCACTGACCATATTCACCTTTGCAATAGAACAAAGGTTAGTCAATAAAGAAAATCGGCCTACAGTTAGGCACCTCAACAATCTCCTTTTACACCTTGTCTGCGTGTGGTTTGTGTTCTGGATTGGCCTCAAGCTTGGGCTCGGTATCTTTGGATCCTCCTTTCTAGCACTCCTATTTGCTATACATCCAATGCGTGTAGAATCAGTAGCCTGGGTTACGGAACGGAAAGATGTCCTCTTTGGTGCATTCTACTTTGCTGCTTTATACTACTACATCAAAGGTGTCAAAAGAGGGATGGGCATCGGCGCGCATATCCTTGTATTTACACTTTTTGTATTGTCGCTGTTCTCAAAAGTGCAGGCAGTACTACTCCCTGTATCTATGGTCTTAGTTGATTATTATCTGAGCAAGGACAACAAGATTACACTGAAGAGCCTCCTGAGTAAGGCTCCATACTTCATTGCCTCGTTACTGATGGGTCTAAAAAACATACAGACGCTAGCAGAACAGGGATCTGTTTCGGAGCAAGCTTATTCTGGTTTCTCTAGAGTATTTATAGGCTCCTATTCGTTGGTGGCTTATTATGTCAAAGCCTTGGTGCCATATAGGCTCTCTCCTCTTTATCCATATCCACCTTCTTTAGATTGGACATTCTATGCATCCATAATTATATTTATAATCACGGCTGGGCTGTTGCTCTGGGCTTACCTCAGAAAGCAAAAGGTACTTTTCTTTGGGCTAGGTTTCTTTATTGCCAATGTATTTTTATTACTACAGATACTTGGTGCCGGGCAAGGATTCCTAGCGGATAGATTTACCTACGTCCCTTACTTTGGTCTGTTCTTTATTATGGCTTGGTATCTCAACCATTATATCAAGGAAAAACCCAACTTAAAAACACCACTCCTCGCAGTCGTCGCGATTCTAACCGTAGGGTATAGCTACATCACTTTCAACCAAAACAAAATCTGGAAAAATAGTGGCACACTTTGGACACATGTTCTAAAGTACTACAACAAGTCCACCCTCCCTTGGGGCAATAGAGCCAACTATTATAGAGATAACGGATACACTACTAAGGCATTGAATGATTATGGAGAGGTGATACGTCTAGCTCCAGAAAAACCAGAAGCTTACAATTCTAGGGCAAGGTTATTTTTTAATACTCAAAGTAGAGACTCTTTAATGATGGCGTTAGAAAATTACAATCTCGCCATAGAACGAAAACCGGATGATGTAGAATACAGAGTTAATAGAGGGGCCACTTATGCTAGACTTGGTGATGGACAGAGTGCAATCAAAGATCTCAATGAAGCAGAAAAAATAGATCCGACTTTTTCCAACATATATCTAAACCGTTCTGTCATTAACAATCAAAATGGTAACTCGAGAGCTGCCCTAGCAGATATCGATAGTTATCTAGCGCTTAAGAAAAACTTCCCTGATATGTGGTACGAAAAAGCCCGCATTCACAATGGCATCGGAGAAGGGCAACAGGGTATGGCTGCTATATCCAATGCTCTAAAACTCAACAGCAGAAAGGGCATATATTATTTTGAGAGAGCCAAGTCTAATTTTATGTTACAGAACTTTGAAGCGGCAAAACAAGATATTAAAACTAGTCAGAGTTTGGGACACAGAGGGGATGCTAATGTGGTAAATCAAATCCTTGGAAACTAAATTATGAAGCTTTCAGTAATAATACCTGCTTACAACGAAGAGAGGACAATCAAACGCATAGTTGCCGCTGTCAATAAGGTACAACTTATTGGTGGCACAGAGTTAGAAATGGTCATCGTAGATGATTGTTCTCAAGATGGAACTGCAGCAATCGCCAAAGAACTTGCGGCGCAGCAAAAGAACGTACAATACTTTCGACACGAAAAAAACAAAGGCAAAGGAGCAGCTTTACATACCGGTATAAAAGAGGCTACAGGAGATTATATAATTGTGCAAGATGCAGATCTAGAATATAATCCTGAAGAGTTCAATATTTTATTACAACCAATACTTGATGGATTTGCTGATGTTGTGTATGGCAGTCGATTTATGGGTGGAAAGCCACATCGGATTTTATTTTTCTGGCACTCTATAGGCAACAAAATATTGACCAGCTTGTCTAACGCTTTTTCCAATCTAAATCTTACGGATATGGAAACTTGCTATAAACTCTTTGATGCCAAAATGCTTAAAAGTTTAATCTTAAAAGAAAAGAGATTTGGATTTGAGCCAGAGGTGACAGCAAAAATTTCTCGGATTCCTGGGGTTAGAATTTACGAAGTGGGCATCTCCTACTATGGTCGCACCTATGAAGAAGGAAAAAAAATAAATTGGAAAGATGGTGTTAGCGCTATTTTTTGCATTTTCAAATACAATCTATTTCGCTAATCCTGATCAATAACTAGAATTTTGTTTATGGCAGATGTCTTGCCATTCTCAGCTCTCATCCAATACGTGCCTGGCGGCAAAGTATTTATTTCTTCTTTTCGTATAAAATTTTCTAGGCTTATACTTTCCTTGTACAAGACATTTCCTATTACATCGGTAATAGAAACTGTTACAGGTGATTTATACCCGAACAAGTCATACAGATTGTCATCAAGCAAATCACTCGTGCTTATTTGACTAAACTCACCAGTGACACAAGGCGATATTTGAGCTTCAAACTGAGCGCCAAGTGGCACTTCAAATCCAGTCAACAACTCTATTTCCTCACCGGCAGTGATAAGTTTGTCATCATCAACTTTCAAGACTGCATCAGTTCTAGATCTTATTTCGGCTCTAAAAACATCCCTAGTAAAGCTATGCACAAATATAAATACACCATCACACGGGAAGGCAACATCACAACCTTCATCTACGAGGCCATCACAGTTATTATCAATGTTATCACAAATTTCTTCTGCACCTGGATAAACCTCAGAGTTTCTATCATTACAATCTCCTGCAACTGAACTGTAACCGGGAGGTGTCTCACAGTCTTCTGCTGTCTGTGTTTCTATTCCATATCCATCGCCGTCTGCATCTCGATAATAGGTCTTAATTTCTTCTGCAATGCCGTCGCAATTATTATCTAGCCCATCACATACTTCGCGCTGGCCAGGGTGTACTGCCGCATCATTATCATTGCAATCAGTGTTATCTTTTACATAGACCGTTAGAGGCAAAAAATCACAGGATTCTGTTGACGTATTAGGATCTCCGTATCCATCTCCATCGGCATCAACATACCATAAAGCACCCTCGGATTCTAGATTTACTTCAGGGTTATTATCGTTACAGTCATCAGCATTGTATACATATCCCTGTTCATTATGACAATAAGAAATATAACTATTTGGGTCGCCATAGCCATCTCCATCTGCATCCGCGTACACAGGCGTATTGTCCATAATATTTGTTTTCCACATTCCTCTGCCAAAAGTGCAGGCATATAGACTACAGTCTGTTATTGCTAATTCAGTAACGGCAACATTAGGCAGTCCCACAGATATAAACTGCCATTCTCTAAGGTCAGAATTTTTATAATATACCCCTGGATTCATACTGACGTAGAGTCCATTTTTAGGTCCACCTTCATACAATACACATTCTACCCCGACATCTGGTAGGTTGCCAAAAATTGATCGCCACGTAGTCCCACCGTTGGTCGTCTGCAACACACGATCATCTGTACCTGACAACGCTAAGACTATCCAGTTTTTATCGTGAGGATGTATCGAGATATAATTGACATTGGTGAATTCTATATCTGGTGTAATATTCTGCCAAGTCCTCCCACCATTTACAGTTTTGAAAACCTCTTCTGCAAATCCGCTAACGATATAATTTCCATCTCTAGAAAAAACATCAATCTCTTGCATCAGAGTGTCCAATGGATTCTTCATTTCAAAATTAGAAATAGGATTCCAACTCCACCCTGCATCTGTACTCTTGTACAAATGTCGCTTACCTTGATACAAGGTATTAGGGACAAGAGGATCTTGAGCCAAGGGTGTTACCCAATCCCCAAAACCTGGAGTCTGTACGATGGCACTAGATAGTGTCCAGCCCCCATCTGTTGTCTTATAAATGTTGCCATACTGTATGGATGAATAGATGTTATCAGTATTAAATTTATCTATAACAGGCTCCATTCCGTCAGCGCCTGTAATATCTAGCCAACCATTTTGATCAGTGTATTTAGAGACTCCATTATCTTGACTACCAGCAATGACTGTGTGATCAGGAGCAACATCCATTCTATAAAATTGTCTGATGTTAAGACCTGTAGATTTGTCCTCAAAAGATTCTGCTTTATCTCTTGAAAGAAAGAGTCCTCCATCTGTCAGAAAATAAATAGTATTCCCTTCGTAAAGCATCATATCTACATCCGCGTGAATAAAAGGCAATGGATCATCTATTAACCAATGGGAAGTTTGTGTCCAAGTCTTACCTTCATCTAGTGAGCGATGAGACATTATCCCACCTAGATGAATTTCATTTTTGTCATAGGGACTGACCACGATATCCATATCTCTAGGAGCTTGTCCACCTTTAAACATTTTGGAGTAGCCTAAAAGGTTGTTGTCATTATTATCGTCAGAAGATCTTTGTAGCCAAGTCTGACCGTCATCTGTAGATAGATGTAAGGCCTTGAATCCACCCACTTGCGCCTCTAAGACATAAATAGAATTGGGTGCGGCTGGAGTCGTTGCCATCATCAGTGGATTGAACAATCTGTTTTGGTGCCAAGGTCCTGGCACTACTTGCCAAGTCTGACCAGAATCAACGGAGCGCACGAGAGTATTGATGCCACTAGCATAAACGACACTACTATCATCCGGCTTAAACTCAAGATCATACAAAATCTGGCCGGACAAATAGGCACTACGCCAATTGTCTCCGCCATCTTTTGTTGTATAAATATTACCACCTTCATTGATGGCATAGATTTGCAAGGGGTCTGCAGGGTCTATCTTTATGTCTATTATTCTCGTTCCTTTGGGTACTCCTACCACGACGGACCACGTCTGTCCTCCATCTTGGCTCCTTAGAATACCACCGCCTCTAGTGCCCACAAAATACTCTTGTGAGTTAGAGGGATTGATAGCCAGAGAGTACACTTTTGTCACTATCTGCTCATCAAAAATTGGTGTCCAGCTTTGGCCTTCGTCCAAGGTCTTCCATACACCACCTGTGGGCGAACCCACAATTATATGTGCCGCATCACTAGCGTCGACACTTATGGAGGTTAATCTACCCAAATGAGAAGACCAACCAGTTGTATTCTGAGAACTAAATGGCCCTAACTCCTCCCAAGCGATATCTTCTGGCAAGAATGTACCATTCTGTTCTTGACTAGCCTGAAACTCCATAAAGTCCGACAAGTTTTTTTCACCTGTCATCATTTTTCCTTTGGCATCTAGACAACGTTTTGTCCAATAGTGCCACCTCTTAAAAGCTTTGTAGCCCGTATGAGGACCTCTTCCCTGCTGATCAAAGTACAGCTCCGCCGCCTCTACAATCTCTGCAAAGCTCTTAGTCGAGTCCATCTCCAACTGAGTATAAATCTGGCTCGATAATGCGCACGCGAATGCACACCATATGTAAAAGGTAAGGAGTGACTTTAACATACCCTACAGGTGTTTCAAAAAGTTAGTTGGGGTGTAACTATCTCATATTCAGACCAATATTTATTAAATAAATATTTAATATCAAGTCACAAACGTTTAATTACGGCTACCTGTAGGGTCTATGTATGTAAAACCAAGAATTTTAACTTTCTAGGACGTCTGGCGACATCCCCATATTGGAAAAACCTCCGTCATGATAGAGGTTTTGCATAGTTACATAGCGTGTGAAATCTGAGAAAAGACTTATACAATATGCTGCACAATCATCAGCTGTAGCATTACCTAAAGGTGACATCTTATCCGCATAGTCAAAAAACTCTTGAAACCCTTTGACGCCTTTGCCAGCTGTCGTCATCGTCGGAGACTGACTAATTGTGTTGACTCGTACGTGATTCTTTTTGGCCCAGTGATACCCAAAACTTCTAGCAAAGGATTCCAATAAAGCTTTGGACTCCGCCATTTCGCCATAATCAGGAAAGGTTCTTTGCGCAGCTATGTAGCTCAGGCCAAGAATACTACCCCACTCATTCATAACTTCCTTCTGAAATGCTACTTGCATAAACTTGTGGAAAGAAATAGCCGAAATATCGAAGGTCTTTTGCATCCAATCGTACTTGGAGTCTGTGTATGCTTTCTTTTTTCTAACATTGATAGACATACCTATAGAATGCAAGATGAAGTCAATTTTGCCTCCAAATCGCTCCATAGAAGCATCATACAGATTAGAAATATCCTCTAAGGAAGTAGCATCTGCACCAATAACGATACTGTTGGTCTTCTCTGCAAGCTCATTTATCGTACCCATACGAAGCGCTACAGGTGCATTAGTCAATACTATTTCAGCGCCTTCAGCGTGGGCTTTTTCAGCGACTTTCCACGCTATGGAGTTGCTATCAAGTGCTCCAGATATTATCCCTTTCTTTCCTTTAAGTATACCAGACATAGTCAAATTAGTTTGAAGCTAAGGTAACAACATTCGCTATACAGACAAGAGGTCCTTAGCATTATCCAAGGCAAAAGTACTCGGAGGATCTCCACTCAGCATCTTTGCAATCTCAGAAATTCGCTCTTCTTTAGTGAGGACCTTTACATGGGTAATGGTTCTAGACTTGGTCTCCTCTTTATAAACAAAAAGGTGTTGGACTGCTCTTGCTGATACTTGTGGAGAATGTGTTATACAGATGAGTTGATGCTTATTGGCTAGAGACCGAATGATGTCACCCATCTTACCAGCTACCTCTCCTGATACCCCTGTATCGATCTCATCAAATATCATGGTCGGCAACGACATCTTATCAGCAACGGATGCCTTGAGACTGAGCATCAATCGAGAGGTCTCTCCTCCAGATGCAACTTTCCTAATCGGTAAGAATTCGTTGCCTTTATTGGCCTTGAATAAGATATCAAGGTTGTCGAGTCCATCTCGAGATAAGGCTTCACGTGCCGATGCTTGAACCTTTATCTCCGCAGAACCCATTCCGAGTTCATTGAGTTTCTTATTGACCGCCTTTTGGATCTTTGGAAACACCTTGGCTCTACGCTGAGATAAGGTATCTGCTTCTTTACGCAGGCTTTTTTCTAGATCTAAGATTTCTTTTTGAAGCTGAGCAATGACTTCAGATCGATTCTCTATGCCACCGAGCCGCAGCTCTAAGTCTGACTGTATCTGAAGCAAATCTTCGATAGTATTAACACCGTGCTTCTTTTCTAGGGAGTAGAGACTATCTAGCTTAGTCCTTAGCGTCGCCAATCGAGAAGGATCCATTTCTGTCTTATCCTTGATACTATTGGCTAAGTCGTAGAGTGTATGGAATTCTTCTTGGATATTTTCCATTAGCTCATAACCTTGCATTAATAGAGGATCAGCGTTACTGAAACCGCTCCATCGCTTAGCTAAGGCAGCCAATTGATCTTTTAAGTTCTGATCAGACTCAGAAACGGCATAGGCTGTTTCCGCCATAAGATTGGTGATTTCCTCTGACTTGTCTAACAACTCTAGCTCAGACTCTAAGGCTGCTTTATCTGTACCGTCTAGTGCTGCTACGACCAGTTCATTATGTTGAAACTTGATAAAGTCGAGCTCTTTTAATTGTGTAGACTCCATCTGCTCGACTGCAGCAAGCTTATCTCGTTTTTCTTTTAGTTGTGTATATCCAGCTCGATACTTGACGAGTAACTTCTGGTTATCAGCAAGACCATCAATCAAGGAGAGTTGAAATTTCTTGTCCTGAATATCTGTGATATTAAACTGCTGATTAAGGTCTATCAGATTTTGATTGATTAATTGGAGGACATCTAGTTTTACCGGTGTATCGTTAATAAAAGCTCGAGATCTGCCGCTGATAGAAATCTCTCTTCTGATGATCAATTCATCTTCGACATCTAGATCTTCTGCAACAAGTAATTTTTCGATAGATGGAGGGTACTGCGAAAAGACCGCTTCGACAATGCACTTAGACCCTTTATCATAAAGCACCTTGCTATCAGATCTCTGCCCCATAATCAACCCTAATGCGCCTAGCAGGATGGACTTACCGGCTCCTGTCTCACCAGTTATTATATTGAGGCTAGCATCAAAATTAATGTGGACCTTAGCTATAATAGCATAGTTCTCTATACGGAGAGTCTTGAGCATAGTCTATTTGACGTTTTTCGTAACTTCTTTGGCGAGGGCTTTTGCCCAGGTCATCTGTTGAGCTTCATTAGAGGGTAGGTTAAAGGCCACCATAAAAACACGATCTTGGGCATCTCTCCAATAGTATCTTCCTAAGTCATAACTCGCTGCACCTGAGACACCGACAGCTGTAAAGTCCTTGTATCTATACGTGGATCCACCATCCGCAGATTTGTCTCCATGATTCTTCTTAGCAGATATGTAGTAACTCGCCCAATCTGGAAATTCCTCTGGCAAAGGGTTAGTTTGAATCTGAACGAGTACTCCAGAATTAGCTTCATCCTCATGATCCCATCTAAAAAAACAAGAGCGCTGGGTTAATGATTTCCCTGAGCCATCCTTAACCGAAATGTATTCACTGTCTACACCTATAACCTTACCAATAAAGGCCTCTGTGAGTAGCGAGCAAGCAGAGGGAAGGCTAGGGCCTATTCTCTTTGCCGTACTCCCACTAGAAGACTTTGCTACACGTTCTTTCCGTTGGGCATCTTCAGCACGCTTTTTTGCTAAGTAATCCTGAGTTTTCTGATTGGTCTGTCCATTCTGCTGAGACTTACCGAAGGCTGGAGAGTCTGGGTTGACCTTAACTTGAGGGGCTTTAGCAGGCGCAGCTTGAGATTGGCTGGCCATATCAGAGGTAGCTGTATTGGTGTCAGTTGCTTTGGGGTCCGATACACAAGCCGTCAATAGCGCTGAAAGCATAAGAATAAATAGATACTTAATATTCATAAGAGGATTATTTGCTTGGAACCAAAGGTAGTTCAACTCTCAAAAAATCAGAAGGTTGTCTGCCTTAAAATACTCTTGAACGCTATAATCGATTATATCGTGCATTCTAAGTGCATACATTGACCTAAATGGGAGATTCCTAGAGTTTAATAGGGTCATTTATCGATAGGTATAGGCTATTGGTACATAAATTCAGACATTTTGAATTATCTTGACTTCTGATATTGTTGATATCAATGTAAAACAAAACTATTTCAATATGATGCCTTTATTGATTCCTATTATTTTCTTAGCATTTATCATTCTTTCTAGTGGACTATTTACCGTCAAGCAGCAAACCGCAGCTGTCTTAGAAAGACTGGGTAAATTTCAGGGTGTAAAAGGCCCAGGACTTCATTTCAAAATTCCCATTATAGACCGTGTAAGAGGGAGATTAAATCTCAAGACACAACAACTTGATGTAAATGTTGAGACAAAAACCTTTGACGATGTATTTGTCAGAATGAAAGTCTCAGTACAATACCTCGTGCTTGCTGACTCAGTTTATGATGCCTTCTACAGACTAGAAAACCCGCACGATCAGATAACGTCATATGTCTTTGATGTTGTAAGAGCCGAGGTCCCTAAAATGAAACTCGATGACGTATTTGTCAAAAAAGATGACGTTGCCAATGCTATCAAGAATGAGCTACAAGATGCGATGAATGACTACGGTTATGAAATTGTCAGAGCACTCGTCACAGATATCGATCCTGACCCACAGGTGAAGGAAGCGATGAATAGGATCAATGCTGCCGAAAGAGAGAAGATTGCTGCAGAGTATGAAGGGGAGGCTGAGAGAATCAGAATCGTTGCAAAGGCAAAAGCAGAAGCAGAGAGTAAGCGTCTTCAAGGTCAAGGTATTGCAGACCAAAGAAGAGAAATCGCTAAAGGATTAGAAGAAAGTGTAGAAGTCCTCAACAACGTAGGTATCAATTCGCAAGAAGCCTCCGCGCTGATCGTTGTAACACAACATTATGACACTCTACAGTCAATGGGTGAGAATACCAATAGTAATCTCATCTTAATGCCTAACTCTCCTAATGCAGGTTCTGAAATGTTGACAGAAATGACAACTTCATTTATAGCATCCCAGCAAATAGGTGAAGCGATGAAAGAAAAGAACAAGCAACTGAAAACGCAGAAAAGAATTGAGAAACTAGATTCTTAGTCTACTTTCTAAATAACAAAACAAAGGGTCTGGAGTATTGCACTTCAGACCCTTTATTTTTAGACACAAAAAGCAGCCTAATTCTAAATACCCTTTCTCACTTAAATAGGTTATACTTTATTCGCAATGATAAAACAAGGCAAAGCAAGACCAAGTACATTCACCACATTACTCTCTAATTTCAATTCACCATCTTCATCTATTCTTAGAGTATAAATAATCTGACCTTCATCAAGAAAATCAGGTCCATAATTACCTTCCTCATCAACGGGAAAGCTGGTACCGTTCACGATCAATCCATCATCTGATTCAGAATCAATTGTCACCTCAAAAGATACTTCTGTTATAAACATAGTATCATCAAAGGATCTATTGGATTTAGTGCCCTCATAAGTACCGACCCATTGCGCTCTGTAATCTAAGTCTGAATTCATTTCCGTTTCCATAGTAATCTCAGGATTACTACAACTAATTACTAAAAATGATACAGCAAGGGATATAATAATTGTTCTTAACATAATGTATTGTTTAGTATATTAATAAGATTATTGCTTGGTAGCTTTGATAAAGCAAGGAAGTACTATCCCTTCAGGAATGGACCCAAAACTTGACAATCGCAGCTCATCGCCAGAAATTGACAACTCATAATTATTACCTCCACCATCTAAAAAATCTGGGCCAAAAGTTCCGTCTTCAGAGATAGGAAAGTTGATGCCATTGACAATCAAACCATCTTCTGAATCTAGATCAATGACCACCTCAAAAGAAACGTCTGTGATAAACATTGTATCTTCAAAAGACCTGTTGGACTTGGTACCTTCATAGGTGCCGACCCACTGCTCGCGATAATCAATTTCTGAACTACAACTAATCATTACTAGTGAAAAAAGGGAAATAAAAAAGAAAAATCTAAGTAGGTTGCTCATAATTAAAAATTGTTTTTTTGTGAATAATTTATTGCTGCGTAGCAATTATATAACAAGGAATAGATGTCCCTGGAATCACACTATTGAAACTGTGTAACCTTAGCTCACCGTCGGATATCGACAATTCATAGTTGGTAATACCACCTTCCAAAAAGTCTGGGCCATAGGTGCCCTCCTCTGATATAGGAAAATTGATATCATTGACTATTAATCCATTAGGTGAATCCTCATCGATCGATACCTCAAAGGTCACAACCGTTGTAAACATAGTATCCTCGAAGGAGGTATTAGACTTAGTGCCTTCATAACTGCCCACCCAGACCTCTCGGTAATCACCTGGGGATAAATCATTAATCTCAGAATCTCCACAAGCTGTAAACGCTACAACAACTGAAGTAAGAAAGACTAAATAAATGACTGTTCTAAACATAATATTATAGTTTTTATCGTCGCCTAAGGCATTAAAAATACTGTTTCATCCACTTAGACACCTTATATCGCCAAGGCGTTGGTAGATAGCAGTAATTTTGGTCCAATACTTCTATCTTAGACCTATCAAAAATATGCCATGATTAAATATTTAGCTTGTCTTGCATTATTGATTGCATCTTTTCAAGTTAGTGCACAAGCCTTAGAAGGAAAGTTATTAGGCACCTGGTCAGACTCTACTCTAGTCGGGTCTAGTGCATTTAACAACACTTATAACGAAATATGGGGTATCGTCTCTAATGGGGTGGAGTACGCTATACTAGGCTCTACCGCTGGTACTCACTTTATAGATGTCAGCGATCCTACAGCTCCTAGAGAAGTACACCTTATAGAAGGTGGCACCAATGGACCTGTTATCATCCACAGAGACTTTCACGATCACAATGGCTTCCTCTATGTAGTAGCAGATGAGGGTAGTCAATCTACACTCCAGATTATGGACTTAAGCTTTCTGCCAGATTCCATCCCTGTCGTATACGATTCTAAAGAATTTATAAGAAGAAGTCACAATATATTTATAGATACTGATGCAGAAATAATGTACAGTTGCATTTCTGATGGAGATGAAGTCACTGGGACACCACTTAGACTGTTTGATATCTCTGATCCATTTAATCCTAGAGTTATTCAGAGTTACGCCTCTATAGGTGGATTCTTTTTGTCACAGGTGCACGATGCTTTTGTCAGAAATGATACGGCGTATCTAAATGCAGGACCGCAAGGCTTTCTTATTGCAGACTTTTCAGATCCACTTGCTCCTGTAGGACTGGGTTCATTGAGACCTAGTGATTATCCACAATCAGGATATAACCACTCAGGGTGGCTCTCCGAAGACGGCACTACATACTATATGGCTGATGAAACCCACGGGATGGACCTTAAGGTCTTAGACGTTACGCAGTTACCGGACATATCAGTTATCGACACGATAGATGCTGGTAGTTCTTCACGTTTTACTATCCCTCATAATCAGGTTGTCCACAATGGATATCTATACAGTTCCTATTACTATGATGGTCTACAAGTTTGGGATATCAAAGACCCAGAAAATATAACAAGAGTTATGCACTACCCCACCTCGTCTATTCCACATAGAAATAGTTTTGAGGGTGCTTGGGGAGTATATCCATTCTTACCAAGTGGGGTAATCCTTGTTTCTGATATGCAAGAGGGTCTGTTTATTGTAGATGATGTTGAAAATCTTATATCTAAAGTAGATGAGACACTAAAAGTAGACTGGGATATCTATCCGAATCCTAGTCAAGGTCAATTCAAGATAACTCTAGATAATACTGTACCTATCAATAAGATTGAATTACTTTCAGCTCAAGGAAAAGTCATAAAGTCACTATCTCAAGATAATGACTTGGACTTACTACCGGGTATGTATACCGTTAAGATATCGAATAACGAAGGGTTTGCAACTAAAAAGTTGATTATTGTTCATTAAAATCTTTATTCCATATTTAGTGCTCTTTGCCCTGCTTCTGTCAATTAACCTCGTAGGTCAAGAGCTACCACAAGAGGTTGTAAAACAAAAAGCACCTAGTAGAGCAACTTCCATTACAGAGGACTCTCTAAAGGTCCGCTACTTTTATCTTTCTGACATCAAAGAGAGTCGAGAGCTCACGGATACTTTGTTCGAGGATTTTGAAAAGTACGCTTCCGTCAGAAGATTTAGAACAGGTGCACTGACACTGGGAAATCTGGGTAGCAGTCATCATAGAATTATCTATACTCCTAGAGAAGATATACTAACGGATCCTGGCTTTCGTCAGTATGACAATTACAAACTACAAAGAGAAGATTTCAAGTTTTATAGATTACAGACGGCTTACAACGATCTGTTCTTTAGCCCTCAAGGCGGGCAGGAAAACTTTATGGTTAAAGCCAAATTTTCAGGTAATTTTCAAAATGATATTAATGTCTCACTCGACTTCGAACGGATAAGCCAAGAAGGATTCTATGCCGACCACCAGACAAAGTCAACCAGATTTGGCATAGGCCTATGGAAAGCTAATAAAGAGAAAAACCACGATCTCTTTTTTACTCTTATTGCCAATAATCACAATGAAGATCATAATGGAGGTCTTCAAAATATTATCGACAATGGTGGCATTAGAGACAGATTTGGTGAAGCCACTAAGCTATCATTAGCAGACACGCGACACCAACATTTCAGTTATGCGCTGGATAATTTTTTGAGTGTAGGTCCAAGCAAAAAATATGCTGGCCATCATAGAATACAAATAGACCAAGGCTTTTTTAGATACAGTGACGAAGGTACTATTGCTTCTTCTGACACCCTGCTCTACACAGAAAACTTTATCACCGATCCGAGAGGCATACGTTATTTGATGGAGTTTACGAGATTTACCAATACTCTAGATGTGGCTTTTGATTCTAAAGCGTTGGGTGTGCGACTAGGTATCAAACATCAATACTCTAGATTCCGCCTTGATGATGGTCTTGATCAAATTAATGACGCTTTTGCATTTGCGCAGATCAATGCACAAGTAGGTGACATTGCCAAACTAAAAGCTCATGGAGAAATAGGGATCGCAGAAAACATAGGTAATCTCAGGCTCGCAAGTCAATTGAGTCTAGAACCAATAGATGGCTTACGGATTCGAGGAAATCTCAAAATCCTCCGCTATGATCCTTTTCTGATACACGATAAATTAAGCGTAAGCTTCACTAATGTGTATCAAAATGAATTTGGTAAAATCAACGAGTTTTTTTTAGGTGGTAACATCTTCTGGGATAAAATAAATACTGAAATAGAATTCAATTCCGGCATCATTGATGGACCTATTGCCTACACCGCTGATGCCCTCCCCTTCCAGAAAGCAGGATCTACAGAATACATCCAAGCCATAGTTAATCACCGCTGGCACTTCAACTGGATAGGTATAGAAAATGCACTTGTCTACCAGAGCTTTTCAGACAACCTCTATAACCTGCCAGAAGTCTATGGTATACACAATGCCTATCTACAGTTTCCACTATTCAAAAAGCAACTGCTTACTCGACTTGGTGGATTGTACTATTCACTTAGAAACAATGCACCTGTATCATTTTTTCCTATAACAGGCGCCTTTATTCCGAATCCTAATGGATTGATCAATCCCAACTACCCCTACTATGAAATCTATGGCGATTTTAAGATAAGTCAGTTTAGACTCTATCTAAAATTGGAAAACGCCAATGATTTATTTATCAGAAACCGTTCCTTCCAAATAGTTGATTATCCGCAAATAGATTGGAAACTAAGACTAGGTGTACGTTGGATGATAAGAGGTTAATAGAACTGTCCTCGCCAATCCACATCCCCCATTAAAACGCAATGCCGTCGCAGTATGACGTATATTTGCAGCAGCCAAGATAATCTTCTAGATGAAATACTTCTGCCTCGTCTTTTTAGTCCTTTCTATATCTCTACTCACAGCCCAATCGGCAGAGCCCGACCTTAAAGAAAATCATCGTTACAACATCACAGAAAAGATAGATGACATCATTGTCGATGGCATTCTCAATGAAGAGACTTGGACACAATCCGAAATAGGAACAGATTTCTGGCAGAAAGTCCCCTACTTTGAAGCCAATGCAGATCCTAAGACAGAAATCAGATTGTGTTATGATGATAAAAACCTCTACGTAGCTGCCAAGTGCTATCAAAGCGAGCCCATAGTCTCCACTTCGCTAAAAAGAGATCAATACTGGGATAACGACGGTATAGCCATCATCCTCGACCCGCTCAACACTAAAACCTATGCCCTGCTGTTCGGTACTAGCGCTGTGGGTGTGCAGTGGGATGCTGAGCGCTCACAGACTTCAAATATTAATTCAGATTGGAGCAACAAGTGGTATGTGGAAACTCAAGTAACTGACGAATATTGGTCTGCAGAATTTGCTATCCCTTTGAGAATATTGCGCTACAACCCTGACCTAAAAGAATGGGGAATGAACTTCGTAAGGAATATTCAATATTGTAATGAATTTCATAACTGGACAGCTGTACCGGAAGGTTTCTGGCCACCCAATCCCAATTTTGCAGGAACACTAGCTTGGGACAATCCGCCTGAAAAACAAGCGGGCAACTACAACCTTATTCCTTATGTAGTGGGCGGCATCCAGAAGCGGGTTGGCGAAAAAACGACAACAGAAGTAGATGCAGGACTCGATGCTAAAGTATCGCTTACCTCTACACTTAATCTTGACTTGACCCTCAATCCTGACTTCTCCCAAGTGGAGGTCGACGAGCTGGTGACCAACCTCACACGATTCAGTATTTTTCTACCAGAGAAAAGAAATTTCTTTTTGGAGAATGCAGACATCTTTGGTGGTTTTGGTAATGGCAGTACACGACCATTTTTCTCTCGGAGGATAGGCCTTAATGATAGAGCCCAACCTGTACCCATTCTCTTTGGAGGACGACTAACTGGAAACATTGCGCCTAAGACGCGTATCGGTGTGCTCAACATACAATCGAGAACCACACAGAATTCTCTTGGCCAAAACCAATCCGCGATTGCGGTCAACAAGCAGATCGGTCGCTCATTTATCCAGGGAATGTTTTTGAATCGTCAGGCTTTTGACGGTAGTGAAAGTGTATCTGGAGACTTTGGAAGGAATCTAAGCCTAGAAGGTCTATATGCAAGTGATGATGGAAAACTATCTGCGTGGGGCGGCATACATCAATCTTATAAACCGAATATAGATTCTAAAAATGGCTTCTATAATACGGGATTGCTCTTCACCAATACCAATTGGGAGATCTCAACTGACTTTAATTTCGTTCAGCCCAATTATTTTGCAGACTTAGGATTTGTAATAAGGAGAGACAACTTTGATGCGGCTAGAGATACACTAATAAGAACTGGTTATCTTTCTAGCTACACTTCCATAGACTATCGAATACGACCGCGAGAAGGCAAAGTTGCGACGCATAGGTTTGGAGTAGAGAACTTGCTCGTCTACAATCCAGATGGGACGTTTAACGAGCGGTATAACAGAATCAGATATTTTATTTCATTTAGAAACACTTCAGAATTTAGAGTTCGATTCAATCTGAATGAGCTTGATCTGCTCTACCCGTTTTCATTTACTTCTGGAGAGCCTTTGCCTGCTACCAAGTATAATACGTCAGATATTCAGTTAGAGTTCGAGTCCGATGAACGGAAGCCTCTATCTTATTCCGCAAGTGTACAGCGTGGAGGATTCTACAATGGCACCTTGACCCAACTCAGAGGAGACATCAACTACAGGGTACAGCCGTGGGGCAACTTTTCTGTTGGCTATCAATGGAATGACCTAAGTTTTCCAGATCCTTACGGATCTTCATTGATTACTGCCTTGGTCTCTAAGGTAGAGATTGGCTTCTCGAGAAATCTTCTATGGACAACTCTCTTTCAATTTGTAGACCAATCCAATTTTGTGGGCATCAATAGTCGCTTGCAATGGCGCTTCTCGCCTATGTCGGATATCTTTCTGGTGTATGTGGACAACTATGATGTGCTCAGACCAGGACTAGAAGGCGCTCGATCCTTAACGACAAATAATAGAGCTTTGCTATTAAAGGCGAGTTATTGGTATTAACTTGAGCTTGGACCCTCTATTAAAAAGATCAAGACTTATGCAAAGATTCTTTTTCTACTTCCTTCTAATACTCACAATAACATCTTGTGACAGACAAAGTTTTGAAGAACGATTTATGGAGACTTGTCCTTATGAAAGGAGATTTCCCGTATATCATCACCAGTTGGTTATTCCTGTAGAGATTATTCCACATCAGAAAATGTACAAAGTCGGAGACACTATGACCATAAGATCTGTGTTCTCAGACAGCATATATGATAATAACTTCCAGACCTACTTTAAGGTCAAGAATTTTCCATTTAGACCTGCTAAGGCTTTATATAAATTTACAGAAGAGGGCTTTGACTATGGATTTAGACTGAACGAACTCATCGTCGATGACCAATATGACCATCAATACTTCTCAAAAACTACCAGAGCGGACGAGTCAGTCGGCAGAGTCATCTATGATGCAAAAGAAGGATACTATCATTATGAAATCAAGATAGTGTTACAGACACCAGGCGTCTACAGCACAATTATGGATGAAGTATTTAATAATACGCCGAAAGATTTTCAACAAGAAAGACTAGAGGAGGTTCTCTCTCAAATAGAATTCGATGAGTATTGTGGAGAGTCTTTTTCAATTAAGACAGTCATCTCTGGTGAGCCACATTACAATGACTTCATAGACGAACTGATATACTTGGATGAGGTCATATTCTGGGATGATCTCAATAGTTTCAACGGGCCTATTTCTAATGGCAACGATCCAATAGAATGGAATGGTGTATTTTTATTTGAGGTAGTAGAGTAAGA
>CALBWK010000183.1 GCA_937969415.1 uncultured Saprospiraceae bacterium
GTTTAGTTCTTCTAGAAACATATCATCTCTCCCGTATTGAACATTCATAAATCTAGCTATATGTTTTCTAGTAGTCTTAAACCTTTTAGATGTCCCTGCTGAGTAGTTAGTTCCAACTTGTTCAGCCATTTCTAAATTGTGTTTGTCAAATATGCTGAGGATACTTTTTTTGATCTCATCCTTTCCTTGGAATGTGTTTCTGATAGAGAGGGCAGTAAGAAGTTTCCCATTTTTTACGAAATTATTTTCTACACTTCTTATTCCAGACTTAACCTCTTCCAGATACGTATTGAGTGTACGAGCATCTTCTTTATTGCCCTTTAAACACATCCCATCCTTATTCCATCTTGATGGGGTAACAGTTCTCTTAAGCGAGAATTCTGCTCTTTTTCCATTTACTGTAATGCGACAATAGATTGGTGCCTTCCCTTCTTTATTTATTTTGCTTTTCCTCAAGTAGAAAAGAATAAGGACGGGAATATTGTAGGTGTTTTTCATAGAAATATTTTAGAAGTTATTGATAAATCTCTCTTCCAATACCACGGTTTCATTGTGTTTAGTTCCATTGTTTTTTGAGATGAATTGATGAAAGGCATATATAAGCTGATATTAACTTTTCTTGAGTTAATGCATTGATATTCAGTGGGTTAGGAGGGATGATGATTTTCCTATTTTTTTCAAATTTTGTTTGTTTCATACAATTTGAATTTGTTGTTATCTCGGATTTCTATTGATTTAGATATATCCAAGGCTATCGCTTTACAGCAAATCTTGAGTAGACAGTTACCAATTATCGAGATAGAGTATGTTGATGTTAGCACACCTTTCGGGTGCCCTTTATGGATTGGAGCAATGGGGCACCTTAAGGGGCACCCGAAATAGAAGATGTTTTGGTATAATTTGGAGTAGGTACAAACAAAAAATGCCCATAAATTGGGCATTTTAGTACTATTAGGTATTATCTGATAGTAGAATTGTGGAGCCGCAGAGATTCGAACTCTGGTCCAGACAAAGCATTCATAAACTTTCTACATGTTTAGCTTGTTCTTGAATTTTCGATTTCGAGCAGGTGTACAAGCAACCAACTCTAAACTTAACTTCTTTAGTTTCAGAAAATGTCCAAAGCCTACACTTTCCTATTCTGAGTGGCCAGCGCGAAGCATGACCGGTCATTATACACTGATAAGTGGGTCTATCAGACGTCCTCCCACACAGTGCAAAAAGCTATGCTAATTCTAAATTAGGCAGCTAATGCGAATCTGTTGTCGCCAATTATTGTTGATCATTATGTTCAAGGAGTCGATGATCAGTGCCCCTACATGCTTACAAACAAATATTCTTTCCTGTCGATACCGTTCGGCCCCAGAAAAACAGCTTAGATGAACCTTTATCCACCTCAGCGTATTATGTAATTGCAAGATTAAGACTTTCATCTATCCTTATCCAATTTTATAAGAATTATGTTATCCTAACCTTGATGTTATGTCTATCTTTGCGTTTTGTAACTACTTGAATATGAGTGAAATAGAGCAGATATACACGAAATGCCTTGCGCAAGGCTCCTACTTTATAGAATCCAACGGGGAAGCAGCCGTTATCGACCCGCTGAGAGAACCAGAGCCCTATCTTAGAAGAGCAGTTGAGAGGGGTGTCAAGATCAAATATATATTTGAAACACATTTTCATGCGGACTTTGTATCTGGGCATCTAGATTTAGCGCAGAAGACTGGAGCTACTATTGTCTATGGTCCTACTGCAGAAACTGCCTTTGACAAGCATACCGCTGTAGATGGGGAGCTCTTTAAGGTTGGCGACTTGGAATTTAAAGCTCTACACACCCCTGGGCATACTCCCGAAAGCACCACTTTTTTACTCAGAAATGAGAAAGGAGAAGACCACGCCATATTTACTGGTGATACTTTATTTATTGGAGATGTTGGCCGTCCAGATTTAGCGCAGAAAGCAACCAATCTAACAGAAAAAGACCTAGCAGGGATGCTCTATCAAAGTCTAAGATCTAAGATAATGCCACTCTCTGATAAAGTAATAGTCTATCCCGCGCACGGAGCTGGCTCGGCTTGCGGCAAGAATATGAGTGCAGAGACGTGGGACAGCCTAGGCAATCAAAAGAAGACCAACTATGCGCTTAGGGCAGATATGACCAAAGAGGAGTTTGTTAAAGAAGTAACGGAGGGGCTCACAGCACCACCTCAATATTTTGCAGACAATGTGAGATTGAATCAAGAAGGATATGGTAGTCTAGAGAGTGTAATGGAAAGTGGGATGACAGCTATTGTGCCAGCCGACTTTAAGCAGTACATAGATCAATCTGAAGTGCTCATCTTAGATGTCAGAGATAAGAATGAGTTCGTCAAAGGATTTGTGCCTAATTCAATTTTTATAGGACTTGACGGCAGCTTTGCCCCTTGGGTAGGCGCAATGATTACGGACATCCACCAACCTATCGTCCTAGTGACTCCACCCGGTAGAGAAGAGGAGGCGGTAAGAAGATTGGCACGAGTTGGCTATGACAATACTTTAGGATTTTTGGAGGGTGGATATGAGGCTTGGATAAACGCTGATATGCCAGTCAAACATATCGAAACTAAGCAGATGAAAGACTTTGTTCAGGGCGAAATTACTCAGGTGCCTTCTATTATAGATGTACGTAAGCCAAATGAGTACGAAGCGACCCATTATAGCGATGCGACCAATGTACCTCTAGATGAGTTTCCTAAAAAGGTGTTTAATACGTTAGAAAAATCTCAGTTGCATCACGTGCATTGTAAGAGTGGGTATCGGTCCACTGTAGCGAGTTCTATCCTAGTGAAAGAAGGCTTTGAGAACATCGTCAACGTAATCGGTAGCGTAGACTTAATTAAGAATTCCGGTTGTCCAGTGTCGGGTTCGTGTCCTTCGTTGGCGGCGCATTAGTAGGTCTGTCGGCTTATGGATTAATCACTATTCGGTGATGGACTTCAGTGCTCTTTGATTTCATTTTTAGTAAGTAAACTCCGCTGTCTAGGCCGATTGTAGATAGTTGCGAGGTATGACTTGAGGCTACAATCTGACCAGAAAGATTGATTAATTCTAGTACTCCATTAAATTCACTCTGCACGCTTATAGTGCCTTGACTTGGATTAGGGTAGGGCAGAGCAAGTTGGGCACTGCCTTGGTCTGTTGTAGAAGTTGTCAAGAACTTAAAGTCAGCGATCACAGGTCTATGGTCAGATGCTAAGTTTGAGTCTAAAAATTCTAGGTTATTCTCGTTGAGTTGTTGACTTGTTAAGGCACGTGTATCCAGAACAAAAGCATTTTGTTTTTCTATCTGCGAATCCGTATAGAAGACAAAATCTAATCGCCCTGGAGAAAATCCACTGAAGTTAGAGAACCAGGTATAAGATACATTTGTGTTTGCAGTCAATGGCTTAACATCAGCCAAACCATCTTCATCCCAATCGGGCTGAAAGTCTTCTCCATAAAAATCATTGTTGAAGATATCTCCTTTGGTAAGTGCTTCGAGCTGATCAGCGTTGCCGACAAAATTGGTGTCACCAGTTATGATGATTGGAGTACCTTCTTTTAGGTCGTAATTTTCATTACCTAGTCTGGCTTCTCTCAGAAATCTAAGTAGCGCATCGATCTCCTCTTCTCTGTTTCTATCCTGCTCACAACAAGCGAGGTGGATGTTAATGAGTACCATTTCTTGCCCATCCTTGTCTAGAACAAAAACCCCATTGCCGGATATTTCTCGAGCGAAGAGGATGGGATATTTACTTAGTACTATCAAGTCAGAGCCTCGCTTAGAGTGATGCCATTCTGTACCTTCAAGAGCACCAAATACATTGAACAATCTATTGAGTAATTGCTCAGAAGTGTGGTCATATATTTCTTGAAAGCAATAGATATCTGCATTGATATGACTGAGAAGTCGAGTATACGCAGACCTAGATTCACTTTCAAAAATTTGATCTCTAAGGACATTGTAACTACATATCCTTAAGTCACTTTCGTTAACTTTTTCTGCGCTATAGGGTAAGCGCTCTAACTCGATGGACTCATCAAAAGTATAATCGAGAGCTCCAGAATCAGGAATTCTATCTCCATTGTTACCATGGCGAATATTGATGTCTATAGTCCCTTCAAGATTGAAGACATTTGATCCTATATTCCATCGTCTAGCTAGCCTCATTTCAAACACAGTCGAGGTAACAGTCGGAGAAGTAATCAGACTAATATCTGGATGGTTAACTTCGGATACAATTCCAGACCTAAACAATCTGCCCTCTCCATCACCAAAGTTGTATTGTAGGCGGAAGTCCTGAGTTTCTATGTTTAGATTAATATTCTCTGATTGCAAGTTGATTTCTCTATCGAATTCTACTTTGAAATAGATGTAGCCTTGGTCATTAATTATTGCTAGAGACTCTAATCCTAGAGAGGTTCCATTATCACCAACGTCCAGCAAGGACGCTATCCCGCTCCAATCTTCGAATTCTTCATCTAAGATTATTGATTGAGCTGAAATAGCCGTAGAGAGGCAACTAGAGAGTAATAAGAATATGAGATATTTCATAGGCTAATAGATGACACGAAGATACTCACTCAGAACAACCTAAGCAGTACAGACTTTGTCCTTATTAGACAGAAAACCCAATAAGTTGTTTAATAAAATTAGCGTTTGAGGTAATAGGAGAAGTTAATCTCGTGGATGTTGCCAAAAACAACTCCGTGTGACTTAAAAGTGGGGTTAAATGAATAGCCAGCTTTAGCTCGGTTGTCGTCTTGGACCATAAAGTTGAAACCGATTTCTGTATGTATGATGCCAGCGCTGTTGAGGCCTGCACCTACCCACATTTTACTATCAAACTTGTACCTGACAACAGCATCAAAATTAAGAGGTACGTTCTTTAACTTCTTAATCCAAGTTGAGAATTCTATGTGGTTGTAGTCCTTTAATATCTTGTAGTAGCTCGCTGATAAGTAGTAATGTGGGATTCTCCTAATATCAAACTCCTTTGTATCACTGGAGTGAATGTGATCTAAATTGATTATTTGTGGAACAGAAAACCCTATTTGGAAGTAATCCTGATTTCTAAATGTATTGTATATGGAAATACCTAAACCAGCATCAGGAGCTATCTGTGTCGAGTTATCTCTAAATAATTCTGGATCTTCTTCTATATAAGGTGCATTGGCTAGATTAACTTGATACAGACCCACACCCAAATTGACACCTGCTGTTAAGAGTGTTTTAGTGTATCGTGTATTTCTCAGTGTAATGCTGCTGGCAATGCGGCCTTTGATCTCGCTAGAAGCAAATATCCCAATGTCATCGTGAAGAAAATATCCCCCATAGATGATATTGACACCTCTCTTTTTGTCAGTAATGCCTTCATACCTTAGGGCCGCTGTACGAGGCCTATCTGGAATCTGAATCCATTGATCTCGATAAGCCATTCCCATAGCAACTTTGTAATCCTCTGCATACATTTCATATGGTATGAAGGATGGATCTATAAGACCTTTGTATTCTGCATACTGTGTAAAGAGCGGAAGCTGTTGACCGCAAATTGGGAAGGCGGCAAGCAACAAAAGGAATATGAAAGTTATTCTAATCAATTGGGGTATTTCTCACGGGTATCGGTTCTAAAAGAGTGCCAAGGGCTGCCAAACTCTGGAGCTTAAGATTAAAACCTAGAGTCTGACAGGTGTATGACATAATATTTTGAGATTATCTGATAATAGATACACTTCCTAGTTTGGATGAACCATTTTGAAAGGTTAGATGATAATAGTAAACACCTTCTGGTAGAGGGGAGCTGCTGTTGCCATTAAGGTTGCCAGACCAGTCGTTTTTATATTCATCAGTACTATACACGGTTTGACCCCATCTGTTGATTACATTGATTGAAGCTCCTTCGATGATTTCATAAGCCTCGAAACCAGAGAGTACCATTACTTCATTATAACCATCACCATTTGGTGTAATTACCCCCGTTTGATATGCATCGGTAGCACTTATAAGAGTCAATCTTGCTCTAGAACAAAGCTCATCGCAATCAGTATTACAGATTTCGTATTCTATGTAGGATAATCCAGAGTAGGCTTCATCTATCTCTACATTGAGATAAGCGCCATCCACCTCTACTGAAGTAATCTTGGCTGTATCTATGATAGTTAGCTTTAGCTCGGCGGAGGTGTCGTATTCATCATTTTCCAGTACGTCGATACTGACGATGTTCGATTCCACATTTATTCTGTCATCATATGCCAATGCTTCAGTAAAGAATTCCAACTCAATATTAATCGTACTATCACATCCGTAGAATGATGGTATGATAGCGGTTCCACTAGTGTTATCTGCGTTATATATCGTGCCGAAAAGGTCTATTTCTTCTCCTTGACAGATTTCTTCTATTATTAGATTTGGCTCTGGCGTAGCGTGCTGCGATTCCAATCTTAACTGAGTAGTGTAGACACAACCGCTATCACTCGTCGTCATAACAAGATTATAATCTCCTGCCGCCAAGGTTTGGCCTGTGTTAAATTCACCAGTGACTGTTTCATTGTACACCTCAGTATTAGAAGCATCTGAAATGACACAAGTGTATTCTATTCCTGAATTTGATAGTGAACCCTCTATTATTCCAGTAGGATCATTTTCACAGATGGCGTCTGTTTTTGTTGTTGCCAAGGACAAATAGATAAGGTCTATGACAACAGTACTGTCACAACCATTAATGGTCTTTAGAGACTCAGTACCTGACAGATTATTCTGGTCATAAGTAGAGCCATTGACTTCATAAGTCTGGTCATCACACTGTATGCCTTCTATATAGGTAACTTCAGCAGCACTATGATTAGCGGCTATGACAAATGAAGTATCTATCGCACATTGCATATTATTTTCTCTAATAGAAAGTCTATAACTTCCTGGAGGTAAAATTTGACTTAAAGAGGGTAGTGAAGTCTTACCAACTCCAGAGAAAAGTTCTTCTCCTATTTCATTCTTGATACTATAATCAAAGTTCCCATCTATATTTGATTGTATGTTAGCTGATCCGGATTCATCATCTTCGCACTGCGCATTTTCTGTCTGAATGGAAAGATTCATTCTGACGATGTTATAAGTTACAACAGAGTCACAGCCAACACTTGTCTCTAGTGTCTCAATAACTTGTCCAGTCTCACTATATTCTTGACCACTGATATTGATGGTTTCGTCGCTACAGAGGAAAGCATCTTGTACAATATTCACTGGCGTACAAACAAATAACCTGCAACTGCAATCCGCTTGGATGGTTTCGTTTTGGATAGTGGGATCAGAAGAACACGGAGCATCCACTTGGGGAATATTTGTGCAAAGTGGCTGTAGATCACCTAACCAAGGCAATTGTGGATTATCAGTGAAGTCAAATTGTTTATCACAGTCATCTTTTAGTGACTCAGGAAAGCAACCGGATAACCGGTTATTGTTAAGAAATAGCTTAATTAATCTGTTTGTTTCGCCGTAGCTTGGAGGAATAGAACCATCTATTTTGTTATTCGACAAATCGATTTCTATGACTCTTTCCAAAGCATCAAGGCCTTGTGGGAGTGGACCTTCTATTTTATTATTTTGCCCTCTAAAGGTCTTTAAGGAAGACATTCCAATAAATTCAGCAGGAAGAGGACCTGTGAGATTGTTATCAGAAACATTTAATTCTTGAATGATATTGAGATCATCAATAGTGGATGGTAATCCATTTATCAATTGATTATAGCTTAGATTTGCGTTCCTCAAATTGACTAAATGTCCAAATTCTTTTGGAATTTCACAACTCAAATTGTTTTGGTCAACTCTAAAATCTGTTAGACTAATACACTGTCCAATTTCAGGAGGGATGCAACCTTCAAGTTGATTGTCATTGGCGTGGAATTGTTCCATTTTGGTTAACATTCCAATAGATGCAGGAATTTCTCCTCCAAGATTATTATGACATAATCTCAATCTTACCAATTCCTCGCAATTGCCTAACTCTTCTGGAAAATCTGAGCTCAATTTATTATTAGCTAGGAATAGATTAGTTAGTTCACTAAGTTGCCCGAACTCTTCAGGTATCTCTCCTACTAGAAGATTGTCAGAAATGTTAAGATTTGTAAGTTCACTTAGCTCTCCCAGCTCAGGAGGAATTTGACCATCTATTTGATTGTTATTAAGTCTGATTCTTCTAAGTTGGATTGCGCCAGATAAACTGCTAGGTAGTGGGCCTATAAGATTATTGTTACTCAGATAAAGTTCTTCTAAGTTCTTGAGATTTCCAACAGATGCTGGTATCGGTCCTATAAGGTTATTTCCTCCTAAAGAGAGTATTTTCAAGTTAGTTGCATTACCCAGACTGGCTGGTAATGGCCCTATAATCTCATTCCCAAATAAATCTACTATTTCAAGCTTTCTTAAGTCAAATATGGTTGAAGGAATACTTCCAGTTATCCTATTGTTACCTAGGCATAAGATTTTCAAACTATCTAGATTGCCAATTTTTGCAGGGATACTTCCGCCAAGGCCATTACCTATTGAGACTGTTATGCCACACTCTGCTTCTCCATCTAGATCCAAGCATTCTACACAACCACTCGCATTCAATTTGACTCCAAACCAAGTGTCCATAGGTTGGGAAAGGTCCCATTTTACACGCCAATTATCACTAATAGTATTATTGTAAATGTCTGCAAGTACAATCGAATCTTGTGCTCGACACAAGTTATCCTGTGAGGATAACTGGATGGGATTTGTTATACTCAGCAGTATAACTACCAAGATAATCCCCAGGTGTTGGATGTAAGCCCTCATAATTCTAATAGGTATATGACTTTAAGTTGGATTAAAGTAGTGACACTCTTATCCATCTATAAGTCAATCCTTATGTAGGTCTACACTAGAAGTTTCTTATCGTTTTTTAGCAAAAGTGCTGGTTTGACGTAGCCTTGTCACTAAAACAAAAAAAGGCAGCCTTCAAATGAAGACTGCCTTTAATATGTCGTTTTGTTTAAGACCTAGTCAAGGTGGATAGTCTTACTAACCAATCCTTCCTCAAATCTTACATTAAGGATATGCATCCCTGTAAGTTCACTTAAGTTATCTAATCTATATGTATTATTAGATAGGTTGTTAATTCTTGAGATGACTTTACCTTCTATGCTCATTAGCTCTATGCTGATGATTTGCTTGTCAGACTTCAAGTCGATAAAGTCTACAGCTGGATTAGGTGTAACAGAAACAAGATCAGTAGGTAATAAATCTTCAGTTGCATCGCCACCGTCGAAATTAGATCTACACGGTAGGTCAAGCGCTACACATGCTCTAGGTAAGATATAGTTCATACATGTCTCGAGGTTGCCTCTCGCTTTTTCTGCTGACATATTTTCATTTCTAAACAATCCTACTTCGTGGAAAGTCCCTGCACCTGATGGATGTGGTACTGCATTCCATGGTGCACCCATAGCACCTAGGAAGTCTGGAGTAGGAGCATTTGGATCCCACCATTCGATACCTAATCCTTCATCCAAACCGAAAGAGTTTGCTGGCAAATTAAATGGAAATACACCTTCAAAGTAATCATGTCCCGCAATTGCAGAGTTTTCTATAGCCATTTGTGTCGTGGGATCATCAAAGGTTGCATCGTAGAAAATTTGATTAGCCCCATTATCCAATTGAGCTTGACCTACAACTTGTACACCTTGTACTCTAACCACATTTAGCATACTCCCTGGTACAGTTAATACTGCATCATTATATGGTGCAAACTCGTCATTGATTGCTTGGATATTAACCATTGGAATCTCGTTGTCATTTAGCCAACTCACATCTCCTAGTGCACCACCTAGCGTAACTGCAAATGATACACGACTGCTGATAGGATCACCATTAGCAAAGTTCGGTACATTCACATAGTTAGTTGTATCTCCAGCAGGTAAGCCGAAAGCACCATCAGGAGCAATAGCCAGTTCTTTTCCTTCGATATCACCATGGTATACAGGAACAACCATTGGCGTCTCTGGAGCGCCGTCACCGTCTGTATCTAGCAAAAATTTACCTGGGCCACTTTCTGTCGTTAGTATCTCTTCATAGTTGTCAAGACCTACCATTCCGTAAACAATGTAGCCTCCAGTTCCTTGACCTATAGCTGTAATTCTAGTAGGGTCAATGTTGTATGGATTTCCAGCGTCTTGAGCTAGAGCTCTCATAAATCTTACAGCAGTATTTCCATCTTGAACACCTCTGTAAGCTGCTTGGATAATACCCAAGGCTCTTAGTGGTTGTGTACTTGCACCTGGATTCCATCCTGTTCTGTAATCAGCTGTAGCAGCAACGTATCCTCTCTGTGCTAATTCTGTGCAGATATCTACCATTACCTCGTCTCTGAATGAACCAGGTATTTGTTGGTTAACACCTTGTGGAAGAAAGTTTCCTGTATGCAATACCAAAGCAAAAGGTCTATTTGTTTCTGTATCACCTACGGGTTGATATACATCCATTACTAGTGGTTGAGGTACAGCCTCTCCAGCAGTTGCAAGTTGTATCACAGTTGCATTAAGACCATACACCTCAGTAGTAACTTCTACGTCAGTAAAAATTTTGTCCAAATACCGCTCTTGCGCCTGCGCCAAAAGACTGATTGAACAAATCAAAAAAAGTGTAAAAATTCTTTTCATTATTAAAGATTTTAGATTTTCAAATTATTTAGAAAGACTATCATAAGTCCAACTTACGTAGGCCAATCTTCCGATTCTTGGTCCTCCATAAGTTTGGAATTGAGCATTGTCAAGAATATTAGTCGCTCCGATTTTGATGACGGAGTTTATTTTTGATAAACCAAAACTAACTTGACCATCCAACATATCATAGGTAGGTACGAGACCAGTAAACTGAGGCGAACCCTCAAATAAAAATCCTTGCACCCACTTATAATTAAGATTGAAGCTAAAATTCTTCAACCCACCAATTGTTAATTTTCTTCCACCAAAACCGATATTAAATTTATGTTCAGGTGTGTTAAATGCTGGGATGATAGGATCATCAAGTATGTCCTCATTAAGAGAAAGTCTATTCCATGAATAGTTTCCATTAATGGAGTAATTGTCAGAGAGGTAGTAGTTAGCACCTATTGCAACTCCTTGTGTAGATACTCGGTTGATTGAATTAGCTGAGTATCTAAATGGCTGAATATCTTGAATGGCAACGATTCCTTGGTTGACCGTAAAGTCAAAATCTACTCCAATATTGAAGCCTATAAAATCGTCATAGACACTGTAGTAGTAGCCTGCGTCCAAAAACAACTTGTTGAATAAAGTCGTTCTGTACCCAAGCTCTAAAGTTTTTACTTTTTCTGGCCTAATAGGCGCGATGTCGAAACTGTCTAATTCTTCGAGCTTATTGGTATCGAAGAAATTAAACAGAGATTCTACTGTTACCAAGTCTTGTGCTCCGTCTAGATTACCTGATAAGATAGCACGACCCACATTAAGTTGTAGGTATTGATCTGCAAGCGTTGGATTTCTTATTGCAGAAGAATAAGAAATTCTGAAGAAATTGTTTTCTGATGGTGTGTAGACCAGTGATCCAGCTGGGGATACCAATAAGTTAAAATTTTGATTCTTGTCTGCTCGTACAGCAAATTGCGCCTTTAACTTATTTTCAAAGAAAGACTTCTGAATGCCTGTGTAAGCACCAACTTCAGAGTTTCTGATTTTAATATCTAATGAGTCGAAAAAGACAGTACCTCTCGACTCAGGTGCATATAATCTATAGTTAGCACCGACAGTAATTTCATCAGCCCAAGATGGCTTAAACTTATACTCACCGTGCACGTGATAGAGTGCTGAGTTGTCAAAGAATCTTGTTCCGCCTTCATTTCTGAAACTAGATGTGATGTCCTCAAATTCTGCTTCAAACTCTGGGGTGCCAGGAACAAAATAGGGTAGCGAGGTCGAGCTACCTTGTCCAGGTCCATTTGCAAAAGCTGCGGCCTCTGAGTGCCAGTCTCTTAATAAACTTTCGTTATCATCGAGCCACTGTTGAGCATTGATAGGAAATTCAGTATCGGGTATAATTTGACCGTTTTCATCAAATCGTATCTGAAGTTCTGGGAATCCAGCTTCTCTGATTTGGGGCTCTATATTATCCACCCAATATCTTTGATAATCTCCAGACCACTCCACATCATCCTTGGTACGATCTAATAACTGCAAGGCGGTAAAGAAAGGATCATAAGAATCTCCAGCGCTTGTTCTAGTAGTATAAGCTCTGAGGAAGTATGTTCCCCTTTTTCTAAGCTCCAATCTATTTTGTAAGAATGTA